>NZ_JBHXTC010000019.1:116798-119665 GCF_042677605.1 Streptomyces sp. NPDC127106
CGGAAGATCGAGCAGGAGGACGGCCCGGAGAGCGCGACCATGGACCCCATGTAGCCGTGCCCCGGCGGTCGGACCCAGGGGTGCGGTCCGGTCGGCGGCCGAGCCATTTCCTGACGAAGAAGGCGGCAAACATGGGTATGACGACTCCCCAGGTCGTCGTCCACCGGGACAAGGAGCTGATGGCCCAGGCCGCGGCCGCCCGGCTCATCACGAAGATCGTGGACGCGCAGGCGGCCCGCGGCAGCGCGTCGGTGGTCCTCACGGGCGGCCGCAACGGCAACGGGTTGCTCGCGGCCCTGGCGGCGGCCCCGGCCCGGGACGCGGTCGACTGGTCCCGCCTGGACCTGTGGTGGGGCGACGAGCGGTACGTCCCGGCCGGCGACCCCGAGCGCAACCACGTCCAGGCCCGCGAGGCTCTGCTCGACGCGGTCCCGGTGGACCCGGCTCGGGTCCACGTGATGCCGGCCTCGGACGGTCCGTACGGCAATGACGTGGACGCGGCGGCCGCGGCGTACGCGGAGGAGCTGCGGCGGGCCGCGGGGCCGGAGGACCACGGTCCGGTGCCGCGCTTCGACGTGCTGATGCTGGGCGTCGGCCCGGACACGCACGTGGCCTCGCTGTTCCCGGAGCACCCGGCGGCGCGCGAGACCGAGCGCACGGTCGTCGGCGTGCACGGGGCCCCCAAGCCCCCGCCGACCCGGGTCTCGCTGACCCTGCCGGCCATCCGGGCGGCCCGCGAGGTGTGGCTGCTGGCGGCCGGCGAGGACAAGGCGGGCGCGGTGGCGATCGCGCTCGGCGGGGCCGGCGAGCTCCAGGCCCCCGCGGCGGCCGCGTACGGGCGCTCGCGCACCCTGTGGCTGCTCGACCGTGCCGCGGCGGCGAAGCTCCCGGCGGGCCTGTACCCGCCGGCCTCGGCCTGACCCGACGCGGCGCCCCGGCACCGCAGCCGAAGGGCCCGCCCTCCCCCGGAATCCACCGGGGAGGGCGGGCCCTTGCGCATGGCGCGGACGGCGGCCGCGGGGTCGGGCCGCGGAGGGTCAGGAGCGGCCGCGCATCGTCCGGTACGCGTCCACCAGGCCGCGGGTCGAGGCGTCTAGGCCCGGGACGTCGGCGCCCTCGGTCAGGGCCGGCTCCACCCGCTTGGCCAGGACCTTGCCGAGCTCCACCCCCCACTGGTCGAAGGAGTCGATGTTCCAGACGGCGCCCTGGACGAACACCTTGTGCTCGTAGAGGGCGATCAACTGGCCGAGCACCGACGGGGTCAGCTCGTGGGCCAGGATCGTGGTCGTCGGGTGGTTGCCGCGGAAGGTCTTGTGCGGGACGAGGGGCTCGGGCACGCCCTCGGCGCGGACCTCGTCGGCGGTCTTGCCGAAGGCCAGCGCCTGCGTCTGGGCGAAGAAGTTGGCCATCAGCAGGTCGTGCTGGGCGGCCAGGGCCGGGCAGAGCTCGGCCACGGGGCGGGCGAAGCCGATGAAGTCCGCCGGGATCACCTTCGTGCCCTGGTGGATCAACTGGTAGTACGCGTGCTGCCCGTTGGTGCCGGGCGTGCCCCACACGACCGGGCCCGTCTGCCAGTCCACGGGACGGCCGTCGCGGTCCACGGACTTGCCGTTGGACTCCATATCCAACTGCTGGAGGTAGGCCGTGAACCGGGACAGGTAGTGGCTGTAGGGCAGGACCGCGTGCGACTGGGCGTCATGGAAGGCGCCGTACCAGATCCCGAGGAGGCCGAGCAGCAGCGGGGCGTTCTCCTCGGCGGGCGCGGTGCGGAAGTGTTCGTCCATCAGCCGGAAGCCGCCCAGGAGTTCGCGGAACCGGTCGGGGCCGATCGCGATCATCAGGGAGAGGCCGATGGCCGAGTCGAAGGAGTAGCGGCCGCCGACCCAGTCCCAGAACTCGAACATGTTGGCCGGATCGATGCCGAAGTCCGACACCTTCCCGGCGTTGGTGGACAGCGCGACGAAGTGCCGTGCCACGGCAGCCTGGTCGCCACCGAGACCGTCGAGCAGCCAAGCGCGCGCCGATTCGGCGTTGGTGATGGTCTCGATGGTGGTGAAGGTCTTGGAGGCGATGATGAACAGGGTCCGCGCCGGGTCGAGGTCGCGCACCGCCTCGTGCAGGTCGGCGCCGTCCACGTTGGAGACGAACCGCACGGTCAGGCCGCGGTCGGTGAAGGCGCGCAGCGCGTCGTAGGCCATGGCCGGGCCCAGGTCGGAGCCGCCGATGCCGATGTTGACGACGTTGGTGATGCGCTCGCCGGTGAAGCCGGTCCACTCCCCCGAGCGGATCCGGTCGCTGAAGGCGGCCATCTTGTCGAGGACGGCGTGCACCTCGGGGACGACGTTCTCGCCGTCCACCTCGATGACCGCGTCGGGGGCGGCGCGCAGCGCGGTGTGCAGGACGGCGCGGTCCTCGGTGGTGTTGATCTTCTCGCCGCGGAACATGGCCTCGCGCAGTTCGGCCACGCCGGTCGCCGCCGCCAGCTCCCGCAGCAGCGTCAGCGTCTCGTCCGTCACGAGGTTCTTCGAGTAGTCGATGTGCAGGTCCCCGACCCGCAGCGTGTAGTCCGTCCCCCGGCCCGGCGCCGCCTCGAACAGCTCGCGCAGATGCGTCTGTCCCAGCTCCTCCCGGTGCTTGCCGAGGGCGAGCCACTCGGGGGTCCGGTTGAGCCTCACACGGCTGTCTGCGTTCATTTCGGACATCAACCCGTTTCTTCCGTCCTGTCGTGCCCCGCCGATCACCAACTTAAGGGATCGGAAGGGGGGCCGACCGCACGCGAAGGGCCCGGCCCGCCCCGGCTAACACGGAGCGGGCGGGGAGCCGCTTCGGACGCTGCCGCGGCGAGGGCCATATTGGGGGGCGGGGGT
>NZ_JBHXTC010000019.1:119675-124108 GCF_042677605.1 Streptomyces sp. NPDC127106
TGGCTGGGGGGCCCCCCCCCCCGCTGGGGCCCCGCCCCCCTTCAAACCCCCCGGGGGCCCCGGGCCCCTGTCACCTCGTCATCGCGCGTTCGTCAGATCTCGCCGCGGAGTTTGGCCAGCGCCTCGGCGAGGATCGCCTCTCCGTCGGCGTCCGTGCGCCGCTCCCGTACGTACGCCAGGTGCGTCTTGTAGGGCTCGGTGCGGGGCGGCGCCGGGGGGTTGTCCCGGTCCTGTCCCGCCGGGAACCCGCAGCGCGGGCAGTCCCAGGTGTCCGGCACCTGCGCGTCGCTGGCGAAGCTGGGCTGCGTCTCGTGCCCGTTCGAGCACCAGAACGAGATGCGCAGGCGGGGTGCGGACTCACCGCGCTCGGCCTCGCCCATCGGCCCCGCCCCGACCCGGCTACCACGGATCGCGTTGCCACTTGCCACGGTCGTAACTCCCTGCGTGATGGTGCCGCGAAGCGTGAGTGGTTTCCGCCGCGGGCGCCCCAGTCTACGTAAGGCCCAACGCACGTCCAGCAAATGGAGTTACTCACTCCAGGCTGTGGACGCCGTCCTCATGATAGGCAGGGCGGGCCCGGCCGGACGGGCCGAATGGCGAGAACCGTCGGCTGCCGGACGGGTCAGCCCGCCGACTTGGTGAGCAGGCCGAGCGCCACGATGCACGCGAACCACAGCAGACCGACCACGATGGTGATGCGGTCGAGGTTGCGCTCGGCGACCGAGGAGCCGCCGACCGACGACTGCATGCCGCCGCCGAACATGTCCGAGAGGCCGCCGCCCTTGCCCTTGTGCATCAGCACGAGCAGCATCAGCAGGGCGCTGAAGACGATCAGGGCAATCGAGAACCCCATAACCACGGCTGATTCCTACTTTCTGGCTTCTCTGGCTTCCGGCTGTGCTGGACGTGCGCGGGGGCCAGTGGCTGCTGGTTCAGCCCCCTGGCCCCCGCAAGGGTACGACGGATCCGCCCCGCCGCCTACTCGCTGCCGCGCGCGTTCGGCCTGCGCGCGGACCCGCTGCGGACTACTGGTCCCGGAAGCGGACGATCTTGACGAACTCGTCCGCGTCGAGGGCCGCGCCGCCGACGAGGGCGCCGTCGACGTCCGGCTGGGCCATGATCGCTGCGATGTTGCCGGCCTTGACCGAGCCGCCGTACTGGATGCGGACCGCGTCGGCCAGCTCCTGGGTGTACAGCTCGGCGAGGCGGGCGCGGATGGCCCCGCAGACCTCCTGGGCGTCCTCGGGGGTGGCGACCTCGCCGGTGCCGATGGCCCAGACGGGCTCGTAGGCGATCACGATGGACTCGGCCTGGTCGGCCGGTACGTCCTTCAGGCCGCCGTCGACCTGGGCGAGGGTGTGCGCGACCTGGTTGCCGGCCTTGCGGACGTCGAGGCCCTCGCCGACGCACAGGATCGGGGTGAGGCCGTTGCGGAAGGCGGCCTTGACCTTGGCGTTGCAGAGCTCGTCGGTCTCGCCGTGGTACTGGCGGCGCTCGCTGTGGCCGACGGCCACGTACGTGCACTTCAGCTTCGAGAGCATCGGGCCGGAGATCTCGCCGGTGTAGGCGCCGGAGTCCTGCGCCGAGATGTCCTGGGCGCCGTACTTGATCTTCAGCTTGTCGCCCTCGACCAGCGTCTGGACCGAGCGCAGGTCGGTGAAGGGCACCAGGACCGCGACCTCGACGGCGTCGTAGTCCTTGTCGGAGAGGGCGAAGGCGAGCTTCTGGGCGTGGGCGATGGCCTCGAGGTGGTTGAGGTTCATCTTCCAGTTGCCCGCCATCAGCGGGGTGCGCGTGGTCATGCGGTTCAGACCTCCAGTGCAGCGATGCCGGGGAGCGTCTTGCCCTCGAGGTACTCGAGGGAGGCGCCGCCGCCGGTAGAGATGTGGCCGAAAGCGTTCTCGTCGAAGCCGAGCGTCCGCACGGCCGCGGCGGAGTCGCCGCCGCCCACGACGGTGAACGCGGAGCTGTCGACGAGTGCCTGCGCGATCGCGCGGGTGCCGCCGGCGTAGTCGGGGTGCTCGAAGACGCCGACCGGGCCGTTCCAGAAGACGGTCTCGGCATCGGCGATCTTCGAAGCGTACAGCTCGCGGGTCCTGGGGCCGATGTCCAGGCCCTCCTTGTCGGCGGGGATCTCGTCCGCGTCGACGGTGACGTACTCGGCCGGGGTCTTGCCCTTGAGGTCGGGGAAGTCCGCGGAGGCGAGGACGTCGACCGGCAGGAGCAGCTCGACGCCGCTCGCCTCGGCCCGCGCCATGTACTCCTTGACCTTCTCCACCTGGTCCTTCTGGAGCAGGGAGATGCCGACCTCGTAGCCCTTGGCGTACAGGAAGGTGTAGGCCATGCCGCCGCCGATCAGGAGGCGGTCGGCCTTGCCGAGCAGCTCGTCGATGACGGCGAGCTTGTCGGAGACCTTGGCGCCGCCCAGGACGACGACGTAGGGGCGCTTGACCTCGGCGGTCAGCTTCTTCAGGACGCCGACCTCGGTGGCGATGAGGAAGCCGGCCGCGTGCGGGAGGCGCGCGGGCAGGTCGAAGACCGAGGCGTGCTTGCGGTGGACTGCGCCGAAGCCGTCGCCGACGTAGACGTCGGCCAGTTCGGCGAGCTGGTCGGCGAAGGCGCCGCGCTCGGCGTCGTCCTTGGACGTCTCGCCCGGGTTGAAGCGCAGGTTCTCCAGGACCGCGACCTGGCCGTCGGCGAGCTTCGCGACGGTCTCCCGGGCCGAGGCGCCGACGGTGTCGGCGGCGAAGGCCACCTCGGCGCCGAGCAGTTCGCCGAGCCGCTCGGCGGCCGGGGCGAGCGAGAACGCCGGGTCCGGAGCGCCCTTCGGGCGACCGAGGTGCGAGGCGACGACCACGCGGGCGCCGGCCTCGGCGAGCTTCGCGATGGTCGGCTGCACGGCGCGGATGCGGCCGTCGTCGGTGATCCGGTCACCGGCGAGCGGCACGTTGAGGTCCGCGCGCACGAAGACCCTCTTGCCGGAGACGCCCTCGGCGAGGAGTTCGTCGATCGTCTTCATCTGTTTCTACTCCTTGTCCCCCGGCACGGGCGGTGCCGCTGCGGGGTGGGTGGGACAGGCAAGCAACAGGGCCCGTACAACGCTTCATCGCGCTGCGCGGACCCTGTGCTCACATCATCGTGTTCGGCTTTGGTGCCCGACGAACCTTAGAGCTGACCGCCGACGAAGACGGTGAGGTCGACGAGGCGGTTGGAGTAGCCCCACTCGTTGTCGTACCAGCCGACGACCTTGACCTGCTTGCCCTGGACCATCGTCAGGGAGGAGTCGAACGTGCAGGAGGCGGGCCAGTTCACGATGTCGGAGGAGACGATCGGGTCCTCGGTGTAGTCCAGGATGCCCCTCAGCTGGCCCTCGGCGGCCTTCTGGAAGGCGGCGTTGATCTCGTCCTTGGTGGCCTCGCGGTCCAGCTCGATGACGAGGTCGGTGACCGAGCCGGTGGGGACCGGGACGCGCATGGCGATGCCGTCCAGCTTGCCCTTCAGCTGCGGGAGGACCAGGGCGGTGGCCTTGGCGGCACCGGTGGAGGTGGGGATGATGTTCTCGGCGGCGGCGCGGGCGCGGCGCAGGTCCGAGTGCGGGAAGTCCAGGATGCGCTGGTCGTTCGTGTACGCGTGGACCGTCGTCATCATGCCCTTGACGATGCCGAAGTTCTCGTCGAGGACCTTGGCCATCGGCGCCACGCAGTTGGTGGTGCAGGAGGCGTTGGAGATGACGTGGTGGTTGGCCGCGTCGTACTTGTCCTGGTTGACGCCCATCACGATGGTGATGTCCTCGTCCTTGGCCGGAGCCGAGATGAGGACCTTCTTCGCGCCGGCGGCGATGTGCTTGGCGGCGTCGGCCTTCTTCGTGAAGATGCCGGTCGACTCGATGACGATGTCGGCGCCCAGTTCGCCCCAGGGGAGGTTCGCGGGGTCGCGCTCGGCGAAGGTCTTGAAGGTGTTGCCGCCGACCGTGATGGTGTCCTCGGTGTGCGTGACCTCCTGCTGGAGGCGGCCGAGGATGCTGTCGTACTTGAGGAGGTGCACCAGGGTGGCGTTGTCCGTCAGGTCGTTGACACCGACGATCTCGATGTCCGCCCCCTGCTCCAGGAGAGCTCGGAAGTAGTTGCGGCCAATTCGGCCAAAACCGTTGATTCCTACGCGGATCGTCACGAACCGATCTCCTCGTTGGTGCGCCGGTCTGTGCGCCGGCGAGCTGTAATGGGATGTCCCCGACCGCTTACGACCCTACCTCTCCGTGAGCTTGCGAGTGACATCGTCCAAGGGCTGACACACCCCGGGGACCCGCCCCCGGAAACCGGGGGGGGGCCCGCCGCCCCGCGGGCCCCGGGTGCGCGGGGGTGGGGCGGGGGCGTTTAAACAACAGACGCAGCCCCCCACAAAGGAAGTGTTGATATAGGTTGGAGCGCGTTGTT
>NZ_JBHXTC010000020.1:0-95058 GCF_042677605.1 Streptomyces sp. NPDC127106
CCCTTCCTTCATGCACCACCCCCGCGACGATCACCCGAACAGGAACCCTGTTCGACTGGCCAAGCCCACTGAACGGAAAGCGGAAGCCTTCTCAGGTACGCACAGCACCGCCTCGACGAGTTCCTGGGCGCCGTTGGGGTGGTCGAGGTGACGGGTGTGTTGGTATTCCGGGTCCACGTCGGCGACGACGCCGACCCGGCCTTCCGGCACACCGTCGATCTCCAGGTAGCGGACGGGCTCCGTGCGCACGCCGTTGGGTGTCTCGACCGGTCGGCCGACAGTGTTCACCCCGCCATGGCCGACGCCGACAGAGGTCAGCCGGTCCGCAACTCCGTCGACGTCCGGCGAGGAGAACATCAGGATGTGAAGTCCTTCGAAGCGGTCACGCCATCCGCCAAGCTGGGCGCTGGTCGCCTCGATCCGCGACAGGACCAGGGGGAGCTTCTCCGGAGGCACCTGGAGCGGAACGATCCGCGCGTCAGGTGGCAGGCCCGCCATGCTCCCCGGCTTCACCGGGGTCACCAACTCGACGAAGCTCCGGGAAAGGTCGGCATGGGTGTTCGCTGCCCCGAACGGCTCCGGCGCGGCACCCTCACGGGGTGCCAGCGCCGGCACGCTGGGCGGCGGAAGGTGAAATCCGAGCCGCCGGTAGAGCGCTATGGCCTGCGCCATGTCGCTGACGACGTGCCCGACGTGATGTAAGCGCGTGATGTCGTGAGGCATGACCTAACCGTAGGCCCACACGGCGGACCAGCAGTTGGCGGCGGGCGCCGTCGCCCTCCACAGCGATCCACGCCCACCGGTAGGTGCGCGGGCCTTTGGCGCCGGCCCCGGCACTGCGGTCCTGCCAGGCGTCCTCGAGCAGGACCGCGGCCGCCGTGTCGGCGCGGGCCCGGTGCGTCCATCGTTGATGTGTACGCGAGTCGTGTACGACACCGCCAGTACGTAGCCGGCGCCACGGGCTCCCAGTCCGCGCGCTCCACACGCCTCACCGAGATCACGCGGTGGCCCTCCTGGTTGCCGCCGCATGCCGCCGGAGTGTCAGTACCGCCATCTGTCGCGGAACAACCAGGTCAACCGCTCGGTGCAGTGGTACCGCCAGAGCCACCACGGCAGCCGCCGATGGGCTACGAAGGACCACAGGTCGTCGTCGGCTTCGTTGCCACGTGGGCAACTACGCAGGAGATCGAGACATCGTCGATCAACGGTCCGATGCAGACGGGCGACGTGGGCCAGAGCGATGACACCTTGTCGGCGGATCTCCGGGTCCTCTGACTCCAACGCCCTGCCGACTCGGGGCATAATCGCGTCCGCGTCCGCATGATTGAGGGCGAGAGCGATGACGGCCACCCCGACCAGCGGCTCGCCCCGGTCAAAGGCAGCATCGACCTCGTCGGGCCGATCGGTCCAGCGCAGCGTGGAGCCGTCCTGCCAGTTCAGGACAGGCGCCGGTTCGACAGAGCTGCTCTCATCAGGGTGCACGACCCGACCCTACCGAGCCGCCCCCATAGGAGCCCTCGGATATGCGAACCAGCCCTCGCACACCCGACCCGCGACGCCTCAACACCCCCTCACGAGGTGCGGTTGGAGTACGAGGGCGTCCGCCCGGCGTCCTGGTACGGGCGCACCCTCAGCCGGGAGGCACCGGAACCCTGTGACGGACGGAAGTCGTGAACTGCTCCACCCGCGTGCCGCTGTCCTGCAATCATCAAGACGTCCCGACCAAGCGACACGAACTGAGGCAGCACCATGGCGTGGATCTACGCGGAACTCACCAAGGAAGCAGGCAAGCTGGGCGGCCCCGACGCGCTGCGGTACTTCTACCGCGGCCAGGGCGTCATCATCGGCGCCGCCCTCACCGGCGCCAGCGTCGCCGGGACCGTGGCCTACGAGAAGTGGCGCGCCCGCCGCGCCGCCGCCGCCGATCCGGCGCCCCAAACCACGGAGACGCCGGCCCCCGGCGAGAGCACGTCCCAGCACTGACAGCCACGGCACGCTGCGGCCGAAGGGGTGACGCCCGGCCCACCGCAGCCGACCCTCTCGCCTCGTCAGCGCCGATAACCACCAGGTTGCTTCTTGACGGCTTCGGTGGATCACGCAGGTCTGGACGGTGGCCTTGGGCGAAGTCGCGGTGACCGTGTCTGGCAGGCCTTTCAAGCCGTCGCAGACGACGATGCAGACGTCCTCGATGCCCCGATTCCGCAGCTCGGACAGGACGGCCATCCAGGTGGTGGCGCCTTCACCCCCGGCTCCGACCCACAGGCCGGGCCCAGAAGCGTCCCTGCGGCCGTCCATGCGTACCGTTCACCTCGGCAACCGCATTTCGTCGGTTCCCCGCGTTTCCGGCCGGGACCGCCCGCTCGTCGAGTGTGCGGGCCGCCGGTCGAGTGCCGGACCGGACGGCCCGATCGAGGGCCTCGCCCCCGAGCGACGCAGCGAGTTCTCGCGCCGCGCCACGATCCGTGGCCACGACGGCAACACCCGGCTGCTGCAAGAGGAAGATGAGCCGGGTGCGCCAGCCCGGCCTGCGGCACACCAGACCGGCAAACTGAGATGTGCCCCCGAGCCTCCGGCTGGGACGATGACACGGGGCGTGTGACCACGCGGGGACCAGGTCCGTGCTTTCGGCGGCCGGAGCACCTGGCCGGACTCATCCGCGAAGCTCAGGCTCCTGGTCCCTCACCGTCTTTCCATGCGAGGCCAGGTCTCCTTCAGGTTGCGCCGGCTGTACGGTGTGCGGACTCTCGGGCGGCCTGTTGCCGATCACGGTGCCTCGCCGGATGTCGTGGCAGGCCGCGCGGTCAGGCGTGCAGCCCCCTACGATCGTGGTAGAGGGCCATGGCGAACCCGGGCAGCTGGGCCGATGGCGATGGCGATCATGGTGCAGTCGTGGGTCAGGCCGTCGTCGGCCCGGGCATTGAAGCAGAGGGATGGCCCCCACGCCGTACTCAGTTGCCGCACCGGTTCGAACAGCGCCCGGAAGCGGTAGAAGCCCGGACCGGGATGGAGGGGAACCGTCGCTCCTGAGGGCGGCAGGTCAGCGGACGTTCTCCTCGTGCGCGGATGTCCTGGCCGCCGGATACTCGATGCGGGCTCGATGCCTCTCAACCGCAGTCGGGGTGCTGAGGGGGTCGAGCTTCCCGGGCCCTGACTGATGAGGAGACTGCGTCATGCGCTCCCGGAGGAATCCGCTGACTCCCCTCGCGGCGGTGACGGTCGGCGTGCTGGCCGGGGCGGTGGGAACGGTTTGCCTGGATGCCGTCCACTACCTGAAGTACCGTCGCGCAGGGGGGACGGACAGCCCGCTCGCCTGGGAATTCGCGCCGGTCGAGAACTGGGAGAAGGCTTCTGATCCGGGGCAGGTGGCGAAGCGGGTGATCGAGGGCTTCACCCAGCGTCGGCTTCCGGACAGTTCCGCCTGGCTCACGAGCACCCTCACTCACTGGGCCTACGGATCAGCGGCAGGCGCGGCCTACGGCATCGTGGCCGGATCACTGCCCAGTCCCTCTTTCGTGTATGGCGTGCCTTTCGGTGCCGCGGTGTTCGCCGGTGACTACGTCACCTTGCCGATCGCGGGGCTCTACAAGCCGATCTGGCAGTACGACGCCAAGATCGTGGCCTGGGATTTCGCCGCGCACGTCGCCTACGGCACCGGGACCGCAATCACCTTCCGGCTGCTCAGCCGACTCGGCATCGGCGCCGTCGGCCAAAGACCGTAAGCCAGCTACCAGTCACGGCCGATGCCCATGAGCGCCGTGGTTCCCTGCTGATGGCTGCGCGGGTTGCTCCTGGACCGCCGCCCGCGCATCGTGAGCCCACGATCACGACTGTCGGCGCGGAGCCCGGAGCTGTTGGGTCAGGCCAGCCTGCCGAGGGTGTGGCCCGAATTCCCACCCAAGCCACCCTGGACGTCACCCCCCTCCGACAACTGGCCCCGGCGTGGTCCGGGCCACCGTCTATCGGATTCCCGGGCGCGGCTCGCGTCCGGCCGTGCGAGTCTCGTCATGTCGGCATCTTGTAGGAGCACAGGAAGTGTCAGTCATGGACATGAAGCTGGCAGTCGTGGTGGTGCCGGTTTCCGACGTCGACCGAGCCAAGGGCTTTTACACGCGACTGGGCTGGAGGCAGGACGCGGACATCGCCCCGGACGAGAACTTCCGGGTGGTGCAGGTGACGCCGCCGGGCTCGCCGGCGTCGGTCATCTTCGGCACCTCGGTCACGTCCCAGACGCCGGGCTCAGCGCAGGGCCTGCACCTGATCGTGGACGACATCAACGCCGCATACGATGAGCTGAAACGGCTCGGCGCCGAGCCGAGTGAGGTGTTCCACGACGTCGGCGGCGTCTTCCATCACGCCGGGACTGAGGCCCGGCTGCCAGGGCCGGATCCGCAGCGCACGAGCTACGGCTCGTTCCTGTCCTTCAGCGACCCGGACGGCAACGGCTGGCTCCTCCAGGAGGTCACCACCCGGCTCCCGGGACGCCTCTCTCCCGCGACCACGACGTTCGCCTCGGCCGAGGACTTGGCGAGTGCGCTGCGCCGCGCCGCGGCCGCGCACGGCGAGCACGAGCAGCGCATCGGTGCGGAGGACCCGAACTGGCCGGACTGGTACGCCGAGTACATGGTGCGTGAGCAGGCCGGGACCGAACTGCCGTCGTGACCGCTTCCCCCTTCGGCAGGTGCATTACTGAATGCTCCTGTACCACAGGTCAAGGCCTACGAACGAATGCTTTCCGGCATACCCGGACTACTCGCGGTCGAACCACGCGCCGGAAGAGGGGGCGGCAGTCGACGTGGACGCGGCCGTCCACTGTCACCCAAGGGCCGCTCGATAATCAGTGCCCCTGGGCGATGCGCACCTTTCTTCACCCGCCCCGCGACGGCATCTCCGGCCCCCCGACACGATCACACAGGTGCGGGCCAGGAACCTGTCTGCTGCACAGTGCTGAGCAGAGGTGCATTCTGGAAGTTGGAGGTACTGGCTCACCGCGAACCAGCCTCGGCGAAGCGAGCCAGGCACGCGAGAGATGGGCACCGAAGGCCGCCGACAGACAACGGTGATCTCGAACCAGGGAACAGGTCATGCCATCCCTACACTTCCACTGGTGCACTCCTCGATGAGCCCCCGCCGACGTGTGCACGGTCTGCGGCATGAACACCGACTGTTCCACGGAGACCTCTGCCCGCTGTGCCGCCGTCCTCTCACGCCGCGGCCAACCACCGAAGTCCGATCCGCCCAATCGGACTGGTCCACACGGATCGCAACCGTGCCCCACTGCGACGACCGCGCCAGCGATACGACCCGGCCCAGGAACGGGCGGACCACTCCATCCTCCTTGAGCGCGCACCTGCGCATGACTGCCCCAGTCACCCACCACCGCTGAGCACACCACGTCACCGACGCCCTTCAACACGAACAGCTACTCCAGTTCACCGTGCCCCCGTACGAGGCTCTGCCCCGCAACGCCCGCCCACCTGGACCGCCTCACCCCAGAGCGGCGCCGCCGCTTCCGCCAGACCGTGGCGGCCTTCGTCGACGACTTGCGCACCAGCCGATTCCGCGCCGGCCTCCGCATCAAGCGTGTCCAGCGCGCATCCGGCATCTACGAACTCACCTGGTCCATTGGCTCCGGCCTGCAGGACGCGCAACCCTGGGAGTACGGGCCGAGCGGCGAGACGGCCGGGCCAGATCCCTCTCGCGTCACTCAGTCGTGGGTGGCGAGTTCCTGGGCCAATTCCGCGCAGCGCACTCGGGCCGGGGAGAAGTCGTGGGGCAGCTTGGTGAGCGCCTCGAAGGCTCTCATGCCGTCATCCTTGGCTTCCGGCTCAGGTGTATCGCCGGCGCCCTCGGGGTGAGCGGTGTCCAGGGCGTCGAGGAGGACTGCTTCCTCCTCCGCGATCCCGGACTCTTCGATCACCGTCATCAGGGTCTTTTCGAAGGCGTGGCGCTGGGCGGCCGTCTCGGCGACGCGCGGGTCGTCGACGGCGACGGTGTCGTCGAGTGCTTCCTCGGCGGAGTCCACGCGGTCGGACTCGGCCCGAAGTTCGGGATGGGTGGCCAGCGCGATGAACCGGGATGCCTGCACGGCCGCGCCAAGAGGGCCGAAGATCCGCTCGGTGACGAGCAGGGCGTCCAGGTCCGCCTGGCGCAGCGAGCCTTCGGGAAGATTCTTCAGACGACCGGTGACCGCCTCGGAGAGCAGGCCGATCCGGCTGCCCTCGGCACGCATCCGCTGCACGCGGGCCCGCTGGCGGGCGAGCTCCGCCTCCCGGGCGGCGAGGGCCTCCTCCAGCCGGGCCAAAGTGGCCTCCATGCCGGCCACGGCCACGGCCACGGCCACGGTGGTGGTGAAGGCGTCACGGATGTCGTCCAGGGCGATTCCCGCGTCGGCCATCTTCCTGATCCACAGCAGCCGGACCACGTCCTGAAAGCCGTAGCGGCGGCGGCCGTCGCCGCCCCGTCCGGGCTCGGGGACCAAGCCCAGATCGTGGTAGTGCCGGATCGCCCGAGGTGTCGTGCCCACGAGGGCCGCCACGTCACCGATCTTGGCCTGACGCGACACGAAGAAGGACATGGGCATCGGTGAAGGACCTTTCACAAACGAACGAGGACAGCTCCACCTGACCACATGACGTTACGGCAGGTGCAACCTGCACCTGCACCTGCACGTCGAGCCGTCCTGGGCAGCACCAGCCAAGCCCCCTCTCCGCCCGCCGGACTTCAGGGCGACGCGGCGCTCGACCGGTGCCCGTGCCGCGGCCAGGGCTCGGTTGACGGTCCTCTTCGTGAAAGTGGGTCCCTTCAGTGAGCCTGCTTTTGACGCCGGTACTCGCCCAGGGCTGCCGCCCTGATAGGCGAGATCGGCCAGGACGGGGACGTCCTGGCGCTCGCATACGCGGGCACCACCTCGTCCGCGCCGGGCAGGTGATCCTGGCCGACAAGGGCTTCGCCGGGAAGGAGTTCGAGGCCTTCTGCACGGAGCGGC
Source organism: Streptomyces sp. NPDC127106 (assembly GCF_042677605.1). Lineage (NCBI taxonomy): Bacteria > Bacillati > Actinomycetota > Actinomycetes > Kitasatosporales > Streptomycetaceae > Streptomyces > Streptomyces sp. NPDC127106. The sequence continues at coordinate 6,986 of NZ_JBHXTC010000020.1, forward strand.
TGGGGGTGCACCTGGTGCCGCCGGACCGCAAGGACGAACCGGTCCGGCACGGGAAGATCGCCCGGGTCCGCCAGTGGATCGAGGCGTCATCGACACCCTCAAAGGCCAGCTCAGCAATGAGTTGTACGCTCCGGTCCCTTCCTAGCCCTGAGCAACGGGGACGCAGAAGCCAACAACATCCTGCTGCACGCCTCCGGGCCGGCGGATGCCCGCCTCATCGACTTCGAATTCGCCGGCTACACCCACGCGCTGACCGATGCCGTCGGCCTGTATGTGCCCGGCCCGGCCTGGCTCACGGTGGGTGCCCCGACCACCACGGGCCTCGCCGACCAGTATCGGCACGCCCTGGCGCGCGGCATCCCGGAGGCCGAGGACGACCGACGGTACGGAGACGGCCTCGCCGCCGCCTGCATCCCCTGGGCACTGGTTCGACTGCAACGCTTCCCCTCGACAGCTTCCCCCTGCTCGACACCCGTTTGCCGGGCGACCACAGCCGACTCCAGCTCATCGCAGCACTGGAAGCCGCAGCCCACGCCGCCGAGATCCACAGAAGCCTGCCCCACCTCGCCTCCTGGATCCGCCGCATTGCCGCCGTGCTGCGCCGACGCTGGCCGGATGCGGACCAGGACCTCACCGACTCGGTGACGTTCCCGCCCTACCAGGCTCGGTACTGAATCCCGAACGCCTGTTCACAGCTCCCCCGCGACTGGATGGGTCAGGTCGATCAGCCAACCGTTTACCAACACCGCCGTGACCGTCGCGAAACATCCGCCACAGCCGGGAAACGGCCAAGGCTGCTTGTCACCCCAATTGGTGCGGAGTCCAACGGAGTGGCTAGCTTCAGTGAGCGCCGCGCGTGTGCTCGGCTGGGTCGCCGCTCGTGGAGCGTGCGGGCCGAGTCGGCCGGCACGGGCTTGAGTAGCAGTCGATCGGTCACTGGCGTCGGCGAGCCGTTGGCGCTTGGGCTCCGTGCCGCTGGCCGGTCGGATGCGTACGGCGGCGTCGGGTCTCGCCTTCATTCACACCTGGTCGAGTGCATGTCCGATGCCGGCGGCCAGCAGGCCCGCAGGCCAGCGGCAGCTTCTAGGATCTGGTCCATGGCAACACGACTTGTGCAGATCAATATGAAGGCCCATGACGACTCCGTGCTCGGCCGGTTCTGGGCGGAGGCACTCGGCTGGGGTGTCGACAGCGAGGGACCCGGTGTGACCAACCTCGAACCCGTGGGGTTCGCCTACCCCGACCCCGCGGCCGTCTGCATCGACATCATCGCCCGCCCGGAACCCAAAACGGTCAAGAACCGGGTGCACGTTGATCTGGCCACCACCTCGACCGCCCATCAGGCGGAGTTGGTCGCACGCCTGAAGGATCTTGGCGCGACGCTCGCCGACGTGGGTCAGGGCAACGTCCCCTGGACGGTCATGGCCGACCCGGAAGGCAACGAGTTCTGCGTCCTGGAGCCCCGCCCGATCTACCGGGACACCGGGCCGATCGCCGCGGTGGTGGTCGACTGCGCCGACCCACGAGAGATGGCCCGGTTCTGGGGCGAGGCGATGGACTGGACGCTGCACGAGGTCACCGACGACCACGCGACCATGCGCTCCGCCCAAGGCGTCGGCCCCTACCTGGAGTTCCTCCGCAGCCCCGACACCAAGAGCGTGTGGAACCGTGTCCACCTCGACGTCTGCCCCTACCCCGGTGACGACCTGGCCGCAGAGGAAGCCCGACTGCGCGCCCTGGGAGCCGCCGATCCGGGTATCGACCAGTCCGCCATCTCCTGGACGGTTCTGGCCGACCCGGAGGGCAACGAGTTCTGCCTCCTCAGCCCTCGCTGACCTTGAGCAACAGTTCCGGCCGGTTCCGGGGCAGCGGCGTAGACCGCGTGACGTCAGCCCATGCCGCCAGAGACGGGGCTGGCGTCCTTGGTGATCCGGCGCGCGTCCTTGGGCGTAACGTCCTTGGACGTAAGAAAGGCCACCAGCTGGCCGTAGCCGTCGGAGGCGCCCGTGCAGCCCGGCGCCTACGGCGGCGCTAAGCGCTGGCCTTCGGCCACCCTGGACAGTCCGGCCCGCCCCCGGAGCCGGCTGCCCATCGGGGGCCTCTCCCTTGTGGCGCCCGGCGGCAGGCCAGGTGTCCCCTTACTGGGGAGACCATTGAGCAGGTGTGGGGTGAGAACGCCATCAGTGCGCGCGATGCGGTGTTCCGGGGTCGTGCGGCCGGTCCGTTTGTCCTTGACCGGCCGCCCGACCCCGGATTACGGAGACGTGGTCGCCGTAGCGCGACAGGTGGTGCACAGGAGCTGGTGACCGCCGTCGGTCAGGAACCGCGGCGGACACATCGACGGGGCCCCGAAACGACCTGGGAACGGCGGCAAACGGCTGAGAAGATCCTGCACATGCCCAGCCTCACCGTAGAAGAGCTCCTCGCCAGGGTCAGCGTGCTGCCCCCGGAGCAAGCCCGGCAGATCGTCCGTCAGATCGATCAGTGCCGGCGGCTGCTGGGCACGCGCGCCGGCATGGACGCCGTGCAGCAGCACCTGAAGGACCAGGGCATCAGCGTGATCCAAGCCATGTTCATCACCACCAGGCTGCTCGGCAACGACCACCCGAACAAGCTGCGCGCAGCACGGAAGATCGTGGAGTCCAGCCCCGCCCGGAGACGCAGCGCTCCCTGAACCGCCACCGGGACGGAACTGCCGTGTGAGTACGGGTGATCAACGTCGTTACGGCTCCGACGCGATCGGAGGGGCCGATCACGAAGAGCGAGGCCGACCGGCCCGCTGCTGCCGCTCGCCTCCCACGACGGGATCAAGGCTTCCGGGTCCAGTCGCGGGTGATGGCAGTGCCGACTGTGAGGCAGCGCAGACTTGTCCGCTGCGTGGTGCGCTTCTCGTCCGACCGGCGGTAATCGCCCGTCCGAGCACCGGGTGCCGAGACGCCACCAGCTGCCCTTCGACGCGTCGTTGCAGGCGCCGTAGGCAATGGTCACCGCCTCGTCCCGGACAGGAGCTCCCCGCCCCGCACTCCGAGGGTCTGTACAGCCAGTGGTGACCATGGGCCCCCTGCCCGCGGCTCGGCCGGCGCTGGCGTCGGAAGCGTTCAGCAGCGACGTCGCCACCAGGGCAATTCCGGCGGCGTTTGCGGGTCGTGGCAGGTTCGTCGGAGCAGGATCTCGTCCAGAGCAATCACCATACGGCGCAGTTCACGTGCGGTGCGGGGCGGCAACAGCAAGAGGGCCTCCGCCAGGAAGTCTCGGGCCCACTCCTCGCCGCAACACGGGCAGGCGAACTCGGCTTCCCAGGGTTTCCAACGACGCCGAGTGCCATGAACGTGGGCTGTCCACACGCTGACGGCAGCAGAGACGTGTCCGGGCAGCCATCGCTGACTCTCCAACTGCCGGATGGCAGCGTTGGCGGGCCCGGACAGACCCGGGACATCCCGGAAACGCACCCAAGGGCTCCGCGGACGTGCGTGCTCACGGAGCGACGCAGGATTCCTACGAGGCACGGCCCCTTCGAGAAATGCTCATGGTCATATCATCGCATGCCTCGTAATCGGCTAGGAGGTCTCTGGCCCGCCAGGCCGCCTCCTAGGGAATTACGCGATCGTGACCCCGGGGAACTGCGCGATCGTCCACAGCTCTACGTGAGCCAGCCGTTGGGCTCGGCCCCCACTGCTCCGGCGGCCTGAACCCGCCAATCTTGGCCGGAAGCCCGCGTACCTACTCGGCTGGCCCCTCCCGGCACCGCATTCTCGATCATGTCTGTTGATCGGCACGACCACGAACGAGGGGAAATCGTCGCATGGTGGTACGCAGGATACGGAGCGGTCTGATCGGTGCAGTGGTCGCCGCGGTGTTGGGCGGCGCCGCGCTCGGCACGCCCGCGGTGGCGGCCAGCGAGGTGCGCGCGGGCAAGCCCGCCGGTCACGGGAGGACGCAGGCAGCACTGGAGGAATCGGTCAAAGGCGGGGCCGGCGTACTGATCCGGAGCACGGACCGGAACCGCGCCTGGAAGAGCTCGGCAGGAGTCAGTGACCTCACCACGCAGACGCCGCGCGGCGCCGACGACACCTTCCGCGCCGGCAGCATCACCAAGACCTTCGTCGCCACCGTCCTGCTCCAGCTGGAGGCGGAAGGCCGGCTGAACCTCGACGACCCGGTCGAGCGGTGGCTGCCGGGGACGATCCACGGGAACGGCTTCGACGGCAGCCGGATCACGGTCCGCCAGCTGCTCAACCACACCAGCGGGCTCCGGGACGCCCAGAACGATCCGGAAGTCCGGAGCCTGACGACCGGGCAGGGGTTCCTGGAGCACCGCTACGATTCCTGGACGCGGGAACAGCTGATCGCGGGAGCCCTGCGGCAGACCTCGGCCGGCAACCCGGAGCAGGGGAAGCACTACTACTCGAACACGAACTACACCCTGGCCGGGATGGTGATCGAGAAGGTCACCGGCCGATCCTGGGCCACCGAGATCGAGCGGCGTATCATCCGTCCGCTGCACCTGCGGTCCACGCGCCTGCCCGGGGCCGACCCCCACATGCCCGCGCCGCACAGCCGCGCGTACCGCAAGGTGCTGGCGCCGGCGAACCCGGAGCCCTTCGATGTCACCGAGTTCAACCCGTCGCTGTTCACCTCGGCCGGCGACCTCATTTCCACGGCGGAGGACCTCAACCGCTTCTACCGCGCGCTGCTCGGCGGGCGCCTGCTGCAGCCGGCCCAGCTCGCGGAGATGAAGACAACCGTGGACTCCGGCGGCGGCACCGGCTACGGGTTGGGGCTGTCCTTCCTCACCCTGGACACGTGCAAGGTGACACTCTGGGGTCACATCGGCCGCGTCGCCGGTTCGTTCACCGTGGCCGGGGCCACCGAGGACGGCAGCCGCTCGACGGTTATCAACTTCAACTCGGACTGGAACACCAACCCGTCGCACATCATCGATGCGGAATTCTGCAGCTGATCCCTCCGTCGTGGGGCGACCGGGCGCCCGCCTCCGGAACACGGAACGCCGCTGTTCCGACCGAGCGTCCCTGCACAGAACAGTGGGTGAGTGGTTCGGGTGGGTATCCGTCGGACCTGGTGGTCGAACAATGGGCGCTGTGCAGCCGATGCTGCCGCCAGCGCCCATAGGTCCGAAGGATGGTCGGCGGGAGAAGCACCCGGCGGCGGACCGTGGACGCGATCTTCTACAGTGCCGACCCAGTGCCCGCTGCCGCCAGGGGCTTCGGCGCGGGCAAGAAAGTGAAGGGCGGCAAGAGGTTCATCGTCACCGACACCCTGGGCCTGCTCCTGGCCGTCCACGTCGGCGCGGCAAGCATCCAGGACCGGGACGGCGCGAATCAGCCGTTGCCGTGGCCCCCCTGGACCACCCCGGAGTCCGGAAGATCTGGGCCGACCTGGGCTTCGCCGGCCGATTGGTCGTGGACCGCCCAGATCCTCGGCCGTGCGCTGGAGATCGTCCACAAGGACCCAGGCCAGCGCGGCTTCCAGGTCCAGCCCAAGCGTTGGGCGGTGGAGCGCACCTTCTCGTGGCTCACCGCCCATCGGCGCCTCGCCCGGGACTACGAGACCAGCCCTGCACATTCGAAAACGTTGATTCGCTGGGCCGTGATCGGCATCATGGCCCGCCGCCTCACCCGAGGCCGACCGGCAACCCGGCCAGGCCCACGATCGCTCTCTCCCACTGAGGCCTGTGGGCTCAACTGCCGCGCGGCCGAGGGCTCTCCGCTCACCTCACGAACGCAATCACGAGTGGGTCCGACTCCGGCGCGATGTAGTCGTATGTAGGGGAGTCGACGTGGCGGTGATCGCTTGCATCCGCCTCGGAGGCGAAGCCCTCAATGTTGCCGGCGAGGAGGTCGAGTGCTTCCCGTCCTCCCTGGATCCTCAGAACCTGGTCCTCCGTGACGATCGAGGCGGTGTCGTGCTCTGAGTCCTCCTGGAACGCGATCTCGGACAGCGACCTTTCGTAGGGAAAGGGGTGCCGGTTCTCCGAGAGATCACAGCTTCCGGCCTTCCCCCGCAGCAGCTGCCCGAGCGCCAGGAGCTCTCGACGCGTCCCGGAGAGCTCGAGCTCTTTGGACTCCCCGCTATACAGAACCTGCAACATCACATCCCCTCCGGTCTGCCGATCCTACCGATCACGGGATCGCCCTGCCGGTCCCTCGACCGCAGTCAGGCCGATGGCTCCACGGCAGCTCTCCAACGCGGTCTCAGGGGACTCGCTATTTTCGACCCCAGTCCCCCATGCGCCTATTTCTTCTCATAAGTGAGGCACAATCCATGATGTCCGGCCCCGGACCAGGCCGCGGCCCATCACTGCGACGACTACCTCCCCAGCCTGGGCTACTTCACCCCCCGTGCCTGTCAACTGGCCTGCTGGGGGGTGGTGACCAGCAGGACGGGATCCGTGCCGCTCTCACCAGCGGGCTCGTGATCCTGGGCCTGGAACCGGTCGAACTGCCGGCCCCGCAATCACAGGATCCCGGAGGTGTCCCGCGGGTCCTTGGTCAGGGCCGGTCCTTGGGTGCCAGAGCGGGTGGCAAGCTGGCGGCACCACCTGGCACGGGGCGCCGGCCTCGCGCGGTTGGCGCTCCCCCGGCCTGTGGCCGCTCATGGCCAGTGCCGGAGGTGAACGTCTGGAGCCGCGAGCTCTACACATCCGAGACGGCCTCCGGTGGCCAGAACACCATCGTCTTCGACACGGACGCGGAGGCGATCGCGTTCGCAGCCTACGCCCCGTACCTACGACCACGATCTCCTGCCCCCACCTCGGTCAGTCTTCCCCCGGCACTGCAGGCGGAAAGGGGGAATCCGCCACAACCCCGCGACGTCCGCCGGGGCTGGGTACGCCTCCCCGACGAACGGTTCGCCGAGATCCCGTCGATCATGTCGTTCCTGGCCGTGCCAGCGAAAACGGAATCGAACTGTTGACTTCTCTCCGTCACGACTGTCTTGCCGACTGGGCAGTAGGGGCTGTTTACATACGCCGAGCTGATGTGGGCTCAGGGCCACCCGCTCCTCTGGACGGGCAAGCAGCGGGAATTCACGGTCCATGCGCCGCCCGGCTACACGCCGACCGAGCGACTTCCTCTGGTCATCGTCATGCACCCCTACCCGGCCGACGGCACGTACGCGGCCAAACTGACCGACTTCAACGCCAAGGCCGACAAGGAAAAATTCCTCGTCGCGTATCCGAACGGAATGGATCAGGCGTACAACGCACTCGTCTGCTGCGGCGCCGAGGACGACGTCGGCTTCATCGGCACGATGACGAAGCGCCTCGTCGACACATGGAACGCCGACCCTCAGCGCATCTACGCCACCGGTATCTCCAACGGCGCGGACATGTCCTACAAACTCGCCGTCGAGCTCCCGGGCACGCTGGCCGCGATCGCCCCGGTCAGCGGTGGCTACATCGGCCCTGCCGCGCAGAATCCCTCGTACATGCCGCAGACCCCGGTGTCCGTCGCCACCTTCGTCGGCGGTCTCGACAAGTACTACGCCGAGTTCGAGCAGGGCATCAAGTTCTGGTCGGAACGTCTGGATTGCAAGGCGGGGCAGCCCGAAAAGGTCAACGGCAGCAACACACGCACGTCGGCGAAGTGCCGAGACACGTCGGAGTTCACGACCTACCGCCTCCCGGACATGGGCCACAACTGGCCGGGCAGCAAGGACCAGACGATGGGCGATGAAGTGACGGGCGTCAACGCGACCGATCTCATCTGGGAGTTCTTCACATTCCACCCAAAGCTGTCGCCCTGAAGGGCGCTGTCGGCGGCTGAGTCGGTCATCGCTGCCGCGGCTGGGTCCGTCGCACAGATCAGGACGGCTCTCGCTCCGGCACCGGCCGTCGGATCGGCCGCTGTCGGCTCCGGACCGGCCGGTCGTCGCGGCCTGCGGCCTGGCGGGCCGGCGCCCCGTGCGCGGCACGAGACGCCCATGGCGCTGAAACAGGTGGAGCGTCGTCGGGGTGTTCGCAGTGCTGATGATCGCCTCGGTGGCGATGGTCGTGCTGCTGGGCCGGAGCTCGGTGCCGGGGCGGCTGTCCTCGTGGGCATACCTCGCGCCGGGGGCTCAGCGGGGCCTGGGCCGCGCGCTCGCCGGGGCCGGATCCGGGGGCTCGGACGTATGGATCATCGCGGCCGGACGCGGCAGCTGGGGCGCGAGCAGCCTGGCTGTCGGCGCGCTGCTGCCCTCCGCCCGGGTGCGGACAACACTCCAGAGTGGCGGAGGCAGGAGTCCGGCCGGCGGAGTGGTGAGACGAGTAGTCCAGTTTGCTAGCAGCTGGTATCAGTGGCTAGCTAAACTGGCGGGTATGGGAAAGCAGATGAATATCCGGCTGGACGAGGCCGTCAAGGCGGCCGCAGAGGACCGGGCCAAGCGCCGCGGCTTGAGCCTGCAGGGCTATGTGGCCGATCTGATCGAGCAGGACGTGAACGAGTCGCGCGCCGCCTTCATGGCCGGCGCCACCGCGTTCCTGGCCTCATACGCCGACCAGTTCGAGGAAGAGTTCGGTGAGGACCGGTACCCCGGTCTCCCGGCGGGGTCGGCGGAGACTGCGCCGAGGGACGCCGCGTGATCCTCCGGATCGACCTCGCATGGATCTTGGCGGTGGCCCAGCAGATCCCGGGAGACCCCCAGATCGTCGACTACGGGGTGCCGGTGGCAGCGGAAGCACGGCACCGGGCGGAGATCTTGGACCACGAGGTCTACCCCGAGGCTCATCACAAGGCCGCGGCGCTCCTGTGCGAGCTGGCCAGGAACCCGAGCCTGGAGGTTCGGAACCTGCTGTTCGCGGCTACGGTGACCGCGGCCTACCTGTCGGCCTGCGGCCTCCCGGTGAGCCCCGGCCTGGACACCGTTCTCCCCTTGGCCCGCGCGGCGAGGGACGGACTGCCGGTGCGGGACGTAGCCGCTCAGCTCAAAACGTGGACGAGCTGATCCACCCGCCGCAATCACCCACCAGCCTCAGCGCTGCGTAGGCCTCCCCGTCGAGAACGGCCGTCGGTCGCGCGGCCCGTGCAGACCCAGGGGGAGCCTGTTCCGGTTTGACGGACACCATCGGTGCGGTGGTCGGGCCTCGAGGGCCTCGTAGCTAGCGGTTGTGCGGTAGCCGAGGCTGCTGTGCAGCTGCTGCGAGTCGTACCAGCTCTCGATCCAGGCGAAAATCCCGCTGCGGTCACTCCCAGGTTCCTCGGGATGAATTCCGTCTACGACGACAGCTTCCTCGCCCTCCCGTACCTGGCAGCCATCTCGATCGGCCGCGCGCCCGGGGCGTCGGCTGAGGCCGTCCGGATGGCAGGCCTCATCGTCTCGGCGGCAGACGACGAGCGGCGTGCGCGGTACGCAGAAGAGATCGCCGTCCTCCTCCCGACGGCCCGCCGCCTCCTCAGCTCGGAGGTGAACAACGCCGTGGCCTTCGTCCACCTCCTCCAGTGCGTCCTGGCCTTCGGGGGAGAGCGGGTCTGGAGCGCGGGGCGACTGGAGGGCCTGTTCGAGCAGGAGTACGAAATCGAGTGTCCGGTGTGCGCGTCGTCCCTCTTCATCGCCTTCGGGGACTACGGCACCTTCTCATCGGCCGGTGACTACGTGACGGCCGACCCGGTCAAGGCAGCGCTGCTACCCGCCGATCCGGCCACCCTCGCCCCGCTGCCGGCCCGCCTGTACCACATGGCGACGGAGGCGGGGCACGAGCAGGTCGCGCGGGCTGACGTATCTCTTCGGCCGGGCGACCTGCCCGGCCTGTGAGGGAGCTTTCGAGGTCTCGGGCCAGGTCAAGGGGAGTTACTGAAGGGCAACGGCGCCCTCCAAGAAACAAGCAGGTCAGCGCGCATGCCTGATCATTTGCGGGCTGTGCCACAGCTGCCGGTACCGTCCGACGGTCCTTCGACTAGAGTGCCCGGATGCATCTGGACGAGGGGCGGTGCGCCGCCGAGGCAGGGGATTGGGTGGCCGCGGGGCACGCCTTCGTCCGCGCCGCCATGGAGGGCAGCGAGGAGGGTGCCGAGCTGGCGGCCCGTGTGACCGTCGAGCTCGTGCCCCTGGCCGACGGCGGGTCAGCGGAGGCCGCGGCGCTGCTCGCCGGGATCTACCTGGAGTACTTCGACGAGTCCGCCCTGCCCCTGGCCGTGCGGTACGCCCGCATCGCCGCCGAGGCCGGGTCGCCGGCAGGGCAGCGCACGTACGGGCACATGCTGGCGACGGGTCACGGGGTGGCCGCGGGGCACGAGCGGGCCGTCGCACTGTTCCGCGCGGCGGCCGAGGGCGGGGACGCCTATGCGCGCTTCAACCTCGCGCAGCTGGTCGACGACCCCGACGAGTCACTGAGGCTTCTCGCGGACGCCGCGGGGGACGGGCTGGTGGATGCCGGTGCCGTGCTCGCCGACCGGCTGTCGGGGCTGGACCGGGACGAGGAGGCGCTGGTCTGGTACCTCTGGGCGGCCGAGCGGGGGCACGTCGGGGCGATGAACGCCGCGGCCTGCTGGTACCGCGACGGCTTCGGCACCGCACCGGACCCGGTGCAGGCCGTGCGCTGGTTCTTCGTCATGCTCGCGCACGGCAACGCGGACGGCGTCCACGAGGCGATCCAATGGGCGAAGACCGGGGTCTTGGACGAAGACCAGATCCGTGAGGCGGGCCGACTCGCCGGTGACCCCGGGGCCGCCGAGGCCCTGATCGACACGGCTCTGCGTGGGGGACGCACCTGACGCCACCGCGTGCGGGACACGGCGCGCACGACCACGCTCCTCCAGTCGCCGCACCACTCGAGCCGTGAGGGCGGAGGGGTTGCCCGAAACGCCGACGGCGCCTGCTCATGCAGGCGCCGGGAGGCAAGGAAGTGGTGGTCTGCGGGTCAGGAGCGGACGATGTTCTCCGCCTGCGGGCCCTTCTGCCCCTGGGTCACGTCGAACGTGACCGTCTCGCCCTCGCGCAGCTCCCGGTAACCGTGCCCAGCAATGTTCGAGTAGTGCGCGAAGACATCCGGCCCTCCGCCGTCCTGGGCGATGAAACCGAAGCCCTTCTCGGAGTTGAACCACTTCACCGTGCCACGAGCCATAATGAAATCCCTTTGTCCAACCAGCCGGCGGCCTGCAGCCAGACCACCACCGGGCCCCGCGTTCAGGACCTGGCCCCTGTCCTCCCCACACGCGGCAGCATCTACACCTGCCCAAGGCGGCAACACCACGATCTCCCCCTGGTAGCCGTCCAAGCCAAACAGTTCGTCGCTCGGCTGGACAAGCCCAACGAGGATGGATTCAGCGTGCCGGTGGCTGATCGCACTGGACGGACGTAAGCAGTTCGTTCAGGTGGAGTCGGGATTCCGGTCTGGCGAAACCGGAATCGCAAATCGTATAATTTCGGGCATGGAGCCGGTGGAGCCTCGGACCAGCTGGACGTTCGTCACGAACCACGCCCGGATCCTCGCCATGATCCTCAAGGATCCGGAGACGCGGCTGCGGGACATGGCCGGGACTTGCCGGATCACCGAACGCGCGGCTCAGGCCATCGTCGCGGACCTGGAAAGTGCCGGGTACCTCACCCGCGTACGCAACGGCCGCCGTAATCATTACGAGGTCACGCCTGGGACCCTTTTCCGTCATCCGGCTGAGGGGCATCACAGGATCGCGGATCTCCTGCGACTGCTGGTCGACGTGGCTCCACGGGGCCGAGGCGGCCGGACACCCTCGCACGGTCGGTGACAAGAGTAAGCGCGTCCCGCGCGGCTGATCCGCGAACCGCGGTCGGGCCCGGGCTCACCGTGCCACTGCCCTGCCAGGCTTTGCCCACGTATTCGGGTGGTGAAGGGAGCAAGGCCATGACCTCGCATCCCGAACGCCTGCCCGCCTCGGCGGACCACGCCAGCGGCGGCGTCGCCGTGGTCTTCGAACCGGGACCCCTGCGGGTGCTGGCCCGCGTGAGCGGCGAGATCGACATGGACGACGCAGCCGACCTGCGCCGGGACCTCACCGTGGCCCTGGCTGCCAGCCACAGCGGACTCGACATCGACCTGGCCGCCGTCACCTTCTGTGACAGCTCAGGCCTGCACGTCCTGCTGGACCTGGACCGGCTCGCCCTACAGACCGGGAAGACCCTCGTCCTCACCGCACTCAGCCGCCCGGTCGCCCGCCTGCTGCGCCTCGCCGGGGCCCAGCGTGTGCTCACCGTCCACGGCTGGCTCGCGCCGCACGCTCAGGACTTTCAGGTGAAGGTGAGGCGCTACGGGCCGACCGTGCACCTCACCCCCGCCGGTGAGCTCGACATGGCCACCCGATCCGCTCTTGACGAGGTGCAGGCCGCTCTCGACGATGTCGACGTGGTGGCCTGCGACATGCGGGACTTGACCTTCCTCGATGTGGTGGGCCTGCACGGCCTGCTCGACTTCGTCCGCCGCCTGGACGCACGGGGCATCGCGTTCTTCGCCTACAACTGGCAGCGCCAGCCGCGCCGGCTCCTGGACCTCGTCGACGACCTGGACCCGCCCGCCGACATCCACGGCAGGCCCACCCGGCTGCTGCGCCGTCTGCAGGACTTTGCCGCTGCCGCCCGGACGGCCGGAGCAGCAAGAGCCAGAAAGGACACCCTCGGGCGAGCCGCGTTCCCGCCACGCTAGACCCACGCGCTGCGGCCACCGAATACGCCACGACCGGCCGCCGCCCTTCGGAACGAGCCGCGCAGGGCCGGACGCCCACCCCGCGGCGCTCCCCACCCCCAGAGGCGGAGCGCCTTGGGATCGTCGCAGTTGCAAGGTGGGCTGCCTGGAGGGCGGAGCCTGGCCCTCGCCGACGCGGGCCGTTGAAGGCCGCCGGGTTCAAGCTCGAACGGCGATCTGCGCGAACGCAGCGGGCACCTGGATCCTCACTCCTTACGGCAGCGGGTTGTGCCCCCCGAGATCGGCGGAGCCGACTGACAGCGAACGTCAGGGCGTTGGGGCGAGGACGGCCTGCGGGGTCAGGTGCCGTCGCACCAGGTCTTCGGCGACATCGGCGGGCCGCTGGTGGTGGATGATCGCGTAGGTGCGCAACCGCTGTGCCCCTTCGGCGGGGGTGATGTGGGCGCTGGCGGCGAGCATGCCGGCAGCGGTGTCCAGGACGGCTTTCGCGGAGAGAGCCGCCTGTGTGCGGGTGACGATGTCGTACGGCCGCAGGGGTTCGCGGCTCCAGGTCAGCACGGATGTGGTGGCCGTGCCGGCCAGTGCCTGGAGGAGTCGGGCGTCTTCCGGCGGGACCGGGGCGGGGTTCCGGGCGAGGAGGTTGAGGGCGCCAATGGTCTGGCTGCGCAACTGCAGGGGGAAGCTGTGCGCGGCCGAGAAGCCGGCGGCCCGGGCGAGGGGGGTGAAGACGGGCCAGCGGTCCGCGTCCGCCGCGAGGTCGTCGGCGTGGACCGGACGGCCGGTGGTGTACGCGTCGATACACGGTCCTTCGGAGACCTGGGTCTGAAAGATCTCGGTGATCTCGACCCGCTCCTCGGTGACGACCACCGACTGCAGACGGCCGCGCGCGTTGACGAGCATGACGCCGGCCGCGTCCATGCCGGTGAGGCGTACGCAGTGTTCGACCAGGCGACGCAGGAGCGTCAAAGGGTCCACGTCGTCGGCGAGGGTATCGGTGAGGCTGACGAACGCCTCGGTGATCGCCTGCTCGCGGTTCATGTCCGTCGTCACCGTCTTCTCTGCTCCGGTCCAGCCGTGCGGGTTGAACCTAGTCATCGAATCTGACCCTTCCGGCGAGGACGTCACGCGCCGCTTCGGTGACGCTCTGTCCCCTGGCGAAGGCGTGAGCCCGCAAGCGGGCCAGGGCCTGGGGCGGGTCCAGGTCGAGGAACACCATGATCATGCCGGTGGCCTGATGGACCTCCTCGTGGTCGCTCTCGGCCGCATCGAGCCACGCCGCCCCCTCCCCCGGGGGTTCCTGGGCCTCAAGGGCGAGCAGCGCGGTGGTGATCGCGTCGGCTGCCGGGAAGGCGAAGGACCGGTCCCGCTCGGAGAGCGGTCCGGGGCGGTCACGGTAGAGATCGAGCGTTCCCACCGCCAGGCCGGCGGAACCGAGGGGGATGGAGAACACCGCCCGTACCCCGAGCTCGACGGCCTGCTGAGCGAAGACCGGCCAGCGGCGTGCGTCCGTACCGCCCGTCAGATCTGCGGCCAGTACCGGCGCCGCCATTGCCAGAGCACTCTGACACGGCCCGTCCCCGAGCGTGTACTGGGCTTCGGCGAGCCGCCCCGCAACCGGATCACTGGACCACCACAACGCCTGGGCATCGTTGTCCCCGGCCAGTGACACCGAGGCGCTGGTGACGTCCAGCAGGTCCACGCACGCCCGGCACAACGCGGCTGGCATGTCGATGCCGGAGGTGCCCGCCATGGAGTCCGCAAGTACCTGCGACAAACGCTTGAGGTCCTCCGCGCCGAACGGCGGACTCGCATCCTCCGGGAAGGCCGAAAAATCCCCCACGGCACCTCACCTCCTGCGTGGCCGCCGCCTTCCATTCTCACCCAGCCGTTACCCGCCGAACGCGCCGCGACGCAGGCTCGGGGGCTCAGGAGCATGGATGTGACCGGTGACGGCCCTGCCGGATTCCCGCCGCCTGATGCACCAGCGCCCGGACCCCGAGGACCCGGCGAAGCTGCCGCGCCGGCGCTGCTTCCCCGCCCGGTGGGCCGAGGGCCGCCCCCTCGGCAAGGCCGGCCGGCACCGCGCGCAGTGACGGGGCGCTGGGCCGGCGCGTTCCCGTGCGGCGGTAGCTGGGGGTGAGAGCCACCACGGTGATCTCCCGTCCAGCCGCCCATGCGTCCACCGCGTCCAGGGCATCCACAGGAGCCGGGTACGGGGCGCAGTCGAGGTCCAGGACCACAGAGCCGACCTCGGCGCCGATCCCCGTCAGAACGTGGGCGAGGCGCTCCAGACATGCCGCGGTGTCGGCGCGGTCTGTCCTGGCGCACAGCGTCACCACCGCCACGGATCCGTAGCGGTGCACCTGTACTGCGTAGGACTTCACAGCGGGCTCCCCCTCGCGCGGGGTACCAGCCCTAGAAGCAGAAAGAGGCAGCTGCGGCGGCTGCGCGGAACACGGCCCGCCGGGCGGCTCGTGTTCATGTCCGGCGATCAAAGCCACCAGGGCGTTGCACACATGCGGCTTTCCGTCCGGCAACGACGGCGGAGCCTCGAACGACGGAACCACAACGGTCCCTCCCCTCCACCATCCCACACCCTCCCCCAGGCGGACCCCGACGAGGTCAGCTGAGTGAGGTCAACGATGCGCGGGGCCCCAGGGCTGGTCGCCCCGGCAATAGGGATCCGCGGGTGATCAGCTCGGCGCGGGCTGATAGGACCAGTTGCTTGCCGACCTCGGGCATGCCCTCGAGCTCTCGAATTGCTGGAGCTCCTCCGCCGTTCGGTCCGTCTGCCAGGGCGGGGGTGGGGAAGCTCACCGGTCGCCGGCCGGGCTCCACGGCTGCCGCCTGCCGGCGCAGCCGGCTGTACTCAGCCACGAGGGCAGCGGACTCGTGGGGATCCTCGGACTTCGCGGCGCGGGCTTCGGGGTCGTGTCACCGATCGTACGGCGCCAGTGGGCCTCGAAGTCCGGAAGCAGATGCGGGGCCTGTTCCTGGATGGCCAGGCGCAGGCCCTGGGGGGTGCGTTCGGGCTCTTCGGACCCTCGTGCTTGTTTCGGCTCGTTGCTCGAGGCAGGCCTCCGGCAGCTGCCCGTGCGCTCCGCTTGGGTCACGCCACGAGCCCTCACGTCATGGAGCCATGCGGTGGGTCGGGGGTCTCCGGGTTCTCGAAGGGAGTTGTGGAGGTCGGTTCTGCGGGCGTGGTCGGCCGCGGCTCATTGCCTTCGGTCGCCTCGTAGCGGCTCGGGGATGCTTCGGTTTCGCGGGCCTTGTGGGCTGGAGGTGTCGGTGGGGCGCCGATCACGCCTCCGTCGCGGCGCAGGACGGCGTATCCGATGCCGATGCCGATGGCTACCGGCCACTCGAGGACGTCGACGGCGGCGAGTACGCCGAGGCCGAGGTAGAGGGGCAGGCCCTTCTTGGCGGGCAACACTTGGCGGGCGAAGGCCACGGGCAGCATCGCAGCGTTGGCCGCGCCATCCGCGACCCGGTCGAACGACGGGACGGTCACGCTGAAGGTGTGCTGGCCGCCGTCGTGCTTGGCATGGGCAGGCTCGGTGCCGGCCCGGTCATGGGGCGAACCCACGGATCTCACCTCCGGGACTGAGTACGGTACGGCAATTAGCCCTTAGTGCGCGTATTGCCCCTTCTGGATGGAATAAGCGGATTTGCTAGATCGGGCCTGCTGTGCTCCGCATCGCACACCGGCTGGCCCGCCCGCCCATCCCGCCATAGCGATCAAGGGAGCGCACTCCAATGCCAGAGTCGGAGGGGCCTGGACCGTCCTCGTCCTCCTCGTCCGCTGACGCGGGGAGCCGTGACCTCGGCTCCCTGTTCTCGGCCGTCGCCGGGTTCGCCGCAGCTGGTGCACGGGCGGTCCGGGAGGTGGCGGAGAGTCTGATCGGCCCTCCTCAGCGCCAGGTGTGGTCTCGGCCGGGGCGCTGCTACATCGAGGTGTCCGGTGTCCACGGCCCGGATGGTGGGCAGGTGTCCCGTCGTATCGAGCGGGCCGTCGAGGGACACTCGGGGGTGCTGTGGGCGCGCGTGAACGCGCCGATGGAGCGGGTGGTCGTCGAGCTGGGTTCGCCTGCCCCGCCGGTGAGGGAGCTGGTGGCCCTCGTGGAGGGAGCGGAAGGGGACCACGTCGCCGAGGAGGAAGCCTTCGACGCGTGGGTCCCGGAGCCGGACCACCCCTCCGAGGGCCCTCCCTTCTCCTCCTTGCCGGCTCTGGCCGCGGACACGCTCGGCCTGGCCATCGCCACCGTCCGCCGGCTCGCACCCTGGATCGGCCTGCCCGCCGAAGTCGCCGCGATCATCGACGCCCTCCGTGCGCACCCGCGCCTACGGCATCTGGTCGAGGACGTCAGCGGTGAAGCGGAGGCGGAGTCCCTGCTGTCCGTGGCCGGCGCCCTGATCCAGGGCGTGGCGACCGGCGGCGGCGGGATCGGCCTGGACGTGCTGCTGCGTGCAGCGGCCTGGCGCGAGGCGAGCGCCGAGCGCGAGGCCTGGAGCGAAGCGGAGTCACGACTCGTCCGTGGGCCTCGGGAGGCGGCCGCCGAGGCCGTGGAGACCGAGCGGGCCGGCCCACTGCCGCAGGACGCGGCAGACCATTTCGCCGAGCAGTCCATGGCGGCAGGGATCGGCGTGGCGTTGGCCGCGCTGCCCTTCGCGGGCGTGCGACGGGCGGTCGCCGTCGCCGTCGCCGCGGTGCCCAAGGCCCCGACGGCCGGTCGCGAAGGCTTCGCCGCGAGCCTGGGCCGGCACCTGGCCCAGCGCGGCGTGGTCACGATGGACCGCACCGTGCTGCGGCGCCTCGGCCGAGTGGACACGATCCTCCTGGAGGAGGACGCCCTTCGCGGCAACCGCTACGAGCCGATCGACTTCGCCGTCCTGAACGACGCCGACACGGCGGAGGCGGCCGACCGCCTCTTCGCCCTGTACGACCCCGAGGATCCACTCGCCGCCCGGCACGACGGCGACTGGATCCTCGGGCTTCTGAACGAGTTGGAGCTCGACGAGGAACCCGGCCACGACGCGGCCGAGAGGGTTCGCCGCCGCGGTGCCGAGAAGGTCCTCGGCCTGGCCCGCGGAGGCAGCCTCCAGGCCGTGGCCGGCCTGGCCGCCCAGTCCGCCCCGGGCGCGGAGGCCGTCGCCGCGGCGGCCCGGCGGGCAGGAGCCCGCATCGTCGTGGCCACGACCCGCGAGGACGCCCGTATCGCGTACGCCGATGACGTCGTACCGGCCGGCCGGCATCTGACCGCGTCGCTGCGCGGCCTCCAGGCCGAAGGTGCCGTCGTCCTGCTCCTGTCCGACAACCGCCGCGCCCTGGCCGAGGCCGACTGCGCGATCGGCATCCACACCAACGGGGTGGACACCCCGTGGGGCGCGCACCTCCTGATCGGTCCGGAGCTCGAGGCGGCCGCCGTCGTCGTCGATGCCGTCGCGATCGCCGCCGATGTGGACCGTGACAGCCGTCTCCTCTCCGCCGGCGGCAGCGGCGTCGGTGCCGTCGCGGCCCTGCAGTCGCCGGCATGGCGGGCGACCGCGCGCGTCCTGGCGATCGGCAACACGGCAGGGTTCCTGGCATTCTGCCTGGGCGCCTGGCGAGCCCGGCAGCTGCTGGCCCGCCCGGTGGACCCGCCGGTCGCCGCCACCCCGTGGCACCTGATGCCCGCAGACCGGGTCCTCCAACGGCTGGGCAGCCGGCCGGCCGGACTGTCGACCCAGGAGGCCGCCGCCCGGGCGGGCGGAGCACGCACGGGGGCACCCGCTCCGCTGACCCTCGCGCACGCCTTCATCGAGGAACTCGCCAACCCGCTCACGCCCATCCTCGCGGTCGGCGGCGCCCTGGCCGCAGCCGTGGGCTCCCGTACGGACGCGGCCCTGGTGGCCGCGATCACCAGCGTGTCCGCCCTCGTCGGCGGCTTCCAGCGGGTACGAACGGACAGGGCCCTCGCCGAGCTCTTCGCCCGGTCCGCGATCGGCGCCCGGGTGCGCAGGGCCGGCCACGAGCGGCTGGTGGCCGCCGGGGAACTGGTCCCCGGTGACATCGTCGTCCTCGGGCCCGAGGACGTCGCCCCCGCCGACTGCCGGCTGCTGGAGGCGGACGGGCTGGAGGTCGACGAGTCCTCCCTCACCGGCGAGTCCCTCGCTGTGGCCAAGGACCCGGCCCCCGTCATCGCCGCCGCTCTCCAGGGCCGCACCTCGATGCTGTACGAGGGCACGAGCGTGTCGGCCGGACGCGGCGTCGCCGTCGTCGTCGCCACGGGGCCGGCCACCGAAGCGGGCCGCAGCCTCGCCACCGCCCGCCAGTCCGCGCCGAGAACCGGCGTGGAGTCCCGCCTGTCCTCCCTCACCCGCGCCAGCATCCCCATCGCCCTGGGCTCCGCCGTCGCCGTGACCCTCTCCGGCCTGCTGCACGGCCGGCCCCTGACGGAGAACCTTGCCTCCGCCGTCAACCTGGCCGTCGCTTCCGTCCCCGAAGGCCTGCCCTTCCTGGTGAACGCCGCACAGCTGGCGGCCGCCCGCCGCCTCGCTGACGTGGGCGCTCTGGTCCGCAACCCGAGGACCATCGAGGCCCTCGGACGTGCGGACGTCCTCTGCTTCGACAAGACCGGCACGCTGACCGAAGGCACCCTGCGTCTGGCCGAGGTCCACGACGGCGAAACGACCGCGCCTCTCGAACGGCTCCGCACCCGGCACAAGGAAGTCCTCGCCGCCGCCCTGCGCGCCACCCCGGCCGCCCGGCAGGCCGAACCGATGGCCCACCGGACCGACCGGGCCGTCCTGGACGGCGCTCAGCGGGCCCGCGTCGTCCCACGCACAGGGGCTGCCCGCTGGCAGCGCACCGATACCCTGCCCTTCGAACCCGCTCGTGCCTACCACGCCACAGCGGGACGCACCGCCAGGGGCGCCCTCCTCAGCGTCAAGGGCGCGCCCGAGAACGTCATCGCCCGCTGCACCCACCGCCGCTCCGCCGGCAGCAACAGCACAGCGCTGGACGAGGGCTCCCGTACTGCGCTGATGGCCGCGGCAGAGGAGCTCGCGGCCGCCGGACGCCGCGTGCTGGCGGTCGCCGAACGCCGCATGCGCGACGACGAGGAGCTCACCGACGACACCGTGCAGGGCCTGGTCATGCTCGGCTTCATCACCCTCTCGGACCCGCTGCGCTCCAGCGCGGCGTCCGCCACCGCCCGCCTGCGGGCCGCCGGCGTGCAGACCGTCATGCTCACCGGCGACCATCCCGCCACCGCCGACGCCATCGCATCGGCCCTCGACGAAGCAACCGACAGCACGGGGGAGGACAACGGTGACGGCCCCACCATTCGCACCGGCCCCGAACTCGACGAGCTGGACGACGACGCCCTGGACGAACTCCTGCCCACCGTCGACGTCATCGCCCGCTGCAGCCCCGCCCACAAGGTCCGCATCGTCCAGGCGTACCAGCGCATCGGACGCGTCGTGGCGATGACGGGCGACGGCGCCAACGACGCGCCCGCCATCCGGCTCGCGGACATCGGCATCGCACTCGGCCGCCGCGGCACCCCCGCCGCGACCGCCGCCGCCGACCTCGTCGTCACCGACGACCGGCTCGAGACCATCGTCTCCGCCCTCACCGAAGGCCGCGCCATGTGGGCCTCAGTCCGCGCCGCCCTCGCGATCCTCATCGGCGGCAACCTCGGCGAGGTCACCTTCAGCGTCCTGGCCTCCGCCGTCACCGGCACCACCCCCCTCAACGCCCGGCAGATCATGCTGGTCAACCTGCTGACCGACCTCGCCCCGTCCCTGGCCATCGCCATGCGCGAACCCACCGAAACGGCCGGCGAACGCCTCCTCGAAGAAGGCCCGCACACCTCCCTGAGCACGGCCCTCACCCACGAAATGCTGCACCGCGGCACGGTGACCGCCACCGGAGCCGGCCTGGCCTGGACGGCCGCACGCCTCACCGGCACGGCCACCCGCGCCGGCACCATCGCCCTGGCCGCCGTCGTCGGCACCCAACTCGCCCAGACCCTCACCACCGGCGGCCCGGACCGCAGCGTCCTCATCGCCGGCCTGGGCTCGGCCGCGGTACTCGCCGCGATCATCCAGACCCCCGGGGTCAGCCATTTCTTCGGCTGCGTGCCATTGGGCCCGTTCGCCTGGGGCATCGCCCTCGGCTCCATCGCCGTCGCCCTCGCCCTCGGCCACCTGTGGACACAGCTGCCCGGCCGTGCGGGCTCCACCGAACCATCGCCGACGACCTTGGTCGAAAATGACCTCAGCGGGCAGCCGTGAACGGGGGCACTTCCACGGCACGGCGTACGGCTTCTGCGCCGGACGAGCCCGACCCGCCGGCCACGTCCTGATCCACGTGGCCCGGTGCCCCGGCCACAAAGCTCTGGTTACCGGAGAGCAGCGCCGCGAACGCTCGAACGGGGAAGACAGGGGTGAATGCCATAAAGGCGAAGGAGGCCCCATGTGCGCTCCGCAGGCGGATGAACCGCCTTCACGCGGCGTGCTCCCGTACGACCCGCAGGACGTGGGCCGGCGGCAGGCCGAAACAGGCATGCGCGCGCAGATCGCGGACCTCGTCGCGGAAGCCGATACACAGCTCCGGGGCGGGTTGTGGGAGTTGGACGCGGGAGATGCTGCGCTGGCCCGCAAGGCCGCCGCCAGCCTTGCGGAAGCGGTCGGCCCGGCCGCCGAGCAGCAGACGCTGCTGGTCATCAAGCGCCTGGAACACCTGCGTGAGGCCCTCGCCGTCCTCGCCGTCACCCTCGCCCGCACCCACGGCCCCCTGGCCTGGTTCCTCGCCCGCGCCATCACCGCGCTCTCCCCCGTCCTCACCTGGCGCGCCCTGCCCGCCGCCGGCCAACGGCAGAGCTTCGGCACCACCGTCCCCACCCCCAGCGAGCTCCAAGACGCCGAGGAAGCCGTCCGTCACCTGCACACCACGCTCGCCCACACCGGTGAAGGGCGCTAGTCCGCCGGTTTCGGCCGACAGCCCGGCGACAAGCCTCTGGTGGCGCCATGCAGGGCAGCGCAACGCGGGGGGCCCCAGCCGGCACCCGGCTACCGTCGAAAGCAGCCGCTTGGTCGTCCCCCAGGACCTGAACGCCTCGCGGACCGCTGCCCGGGCCCGCCCGGCGACGACAGCGCTCTCGCTGTCCGCGTCACGAGCCGCTCGTCGCGCTGCGCGTACGTGCAGCCGGGCGGGGCAGGCGCAGGGCACAGGCATACCGCGAAACGTGTCGAGAGGGTGAAGCATCATGACGACCGCACGCGAGATCATGACTCCGGACGCCACATGTGTCGGCGCTCAGGAGACGGTTCTGGAGGCAGCGAAGAAGATGGCCGCGCACGGGGTGGGTGCCCTGCCGATCTGCGGTGAGGACAACAAGCTGAAGGGCATGCTCACCGATCGGGACATCGTGGTGAAGGTCCTCGGTGCGGGAATGGACCCCGGCCAGACCAAGGCCGGGAACCTGGCACAAGGCGAAGCCGTCACCATCGGAGCCGACGACGAGGCGGAAGAGATCTTGCGGACCATGACCGAGCACAAGGTCCGCCGCTTGCCGGTCATCGACGGACACACCCTGGTGGGAATCGTCTCTCAGGCCGATGTCGCTCGTTCCTTGCCCCACCCGCAAGTCGGCGACCTCCTGGAGGCCCTTTCTTCCTGACCCTCTGCAGCCGGTTGAACCTGTCCGAGGCACGGTGCCCATCGCCGGTCAGCGATGCGGCCCCGGTCGGTCCCGATGAATCGTCGCCGGTCCCGTCAGGCGTCGAAGGCGACGTCGTCCACCTCGCAGATGTGCGCGGACATGTTGCGGCTCATCATCCGCAGGGCCGCCTCGGCCAGGTCGGCATCGATATGGGCGACCGCGTCGGCCACCACGACGACACCGAAGTGCCGGATGTGGGCATCCAGCGCCGAATACAGCACACACTGCTCGGTCACCTGTCCACACAGGACCAGGCGCTCGGTCTCGAGCTGGCCCAGCAGGTAGGCCAATGGGGTTTCGAAGAAGATCGAGTGCCGCGCCTTGACCACGAAGAGCGAGTTCTCGTCGGGGGCGACCGGCTCCACCAGGTCCTTGTGACGGCCCGCGAGAGCGGCCCGCAGGATCTCCCCGTGGTGGGAGCGCCATTCCCCGAAGTTGTCGTTCACGTAGACGACCGGCGACTCGCTGGCTCGGGCGTGCTTCAACAGCGCCGTGATCCCGGGGAGCGCCTCGCGGACGGACGGGACCAAGACCTCGGCGTCCTCGTGCTCGTACGTGTTGAGCATGTCGATCACGATGAGCGCGGTACGGGGCATGGGAGCCGCCTCTCGCTCGGTATCCGCCCCTTTCCGTTCCCTTCCAGTCTCTGCCATCCGGGGTGGTGCGCGACGCGAGTTTGGAATCGCAGGCAGCGTGCAGGAGCGACCGGCACATTGACGAGGACGGACGGCGGTCGTCGCCGCCCTGCCTCAGGTCCCGCGTCAGGCGGAAACGGGGCGGATTCACGGGTCCGCCCCCGTGGACCGGGGCGAGCCGGGTTCGAAGATGCACCTCTGTGCGGCGCGAACGCGCTGCACTACGAACGCCACCCCCCGTAGCTACCTCGCCTCCCTCGGTTGGCAGCTGCCATCTGCTGCTACTGGTGAGGTCGCCAGCCGCGCCGCCGAACACGGTGCACCCCGCGCCGCCCATCCCTCTCGCACCCGTCCGTCCAGCCAGGGCATGGCTTGTCCGGAACGAGGGCAGGCGCCCGGTATGGCCAAGTCCGAGACGGCTCCTGATCGCATCGACGACCCCTGGGGCCCTCGAACCCCCTACGGCCCCGGCGAGCCCTGGCCCGTACGCGTCGACTCGTACCTCCCAGCGGGCTCCGACGATGACGGCGCCGTGCGTGTCGACCGGTGGGTTCCAACAGCCTCGAACCTCCACTCCAACGGCGACGCCATGGAGCTGGCGGTCCGGGACGGTCGGAGGGGGACCTCGCAGAGGTTGTCACGCGGCGCGGCGTGGTACGGGCCCGGGTGCGGATCACCGGGATCCGTGAGGGCGTCCTCTTCCTGCCGTTCCACTACGGCTACTGGGACGCCCCGGACGGCGACGGCCATCACCGGGCGGCCAACGAACTCACACCTACCACCTGGGACCCGGCCTCCAAGCAGCCGCTGTTCAAGAGCGGCGCCGCCCGCCTCACCCTGTCCGCCCACCGCCCACCTCCGGCCCCGGCCCCGGCCCCGGCCCCCACGGTCGCCGCCTCGGCGCCGGTACGCACCACGGCCGCGCCAGGCGATGGCAGCCCGCGAAGGGCCCAGCCAAGATCCCGGCCCCCTCCACGCCAGGCACCACCGCGTGACCGTGCTCCCGAACCGGCGCGGCCAGGCCTCGCGAGCGCATCTGACAAGGCGGTCGTGACCCAGGGAGGTGAGGCGCATACGGGCTGTCCCCCTGGCAACACATGCATGCGGCGCCCTGCGCAGGGCAGGAGCCTGGCAGCCAGGAGGTGCGCCATGGCCACCAAGGAGCACAGGGGCTCCTGATCGCACCACCGGGCGCGGCACGCTACGTGGTTCGTATAGCGGGGAAATGGGTGTTCACCCTTGGCCCTGCGCCGACGCCGACGCCCTGAGCGCGGCCGGGTCGGCACGTCGGAGGGCGGACGCGGAATGCGGTCGGCATCAAAAGATCGAGGAGTGGAAGGAGAAGGCCATGCCCCGTGGGTCCTCCCCGAAGCGGGAACGCCAGTACGAGCACATCAAGGAGTCCGGCGGGACCGCGGGGAATCCGAGAAGCGGGCCAAGGAGATCGCGGCCCGCACCGTGAACAAGGAACGAGCCCGCTCAGGCGAGTCGAAGACGGCGAGCCGGTCCTCCACCCAGGACACGTCCTCGTCCAAGCGCGGCGGACAGCGGTCGCACAGCGGCTCCGAAGGCCCGACGAAGGAACAGCTGTACAACGAGGCAAAGAAGCGGAACATCAAGGGCCGCTCTGATATGGACAAGGCCGAACTCAAGCGAGCACTGGGCCACTGACCATTGCGGGCACCCCGAGGCATTCACACCGGGGCAGTCCCGTACGGGCCGCACCTGAGCATCGGTGAGTTGCCTACGCGTCACGACCAATGTCCTATCGGGTGCCACCTTCATGGTGTGGGTGCGGGCGGGCCGACGGTCCGCGGCCGGTGGCCCGATGGGGTTGCCCGCTTCGCTCCCACTCCACCCCAACCCACCCGGTCCGGCTTCACTGTTGGAGGATGCGGGTCCGCGGGTGCGGTGACGGTCTTCCGTAGGCCTCCCGCAGCCGGCCCGAAGTGCAGACGAGCGGCTGCGGACCGGCTGATTCCGCCCCGCACCCACATCATCAGGCGACGACAGAGCCGCTCAACGACTCACGAACCGCCCTCTCATGTCGTCCTTGCCGGCCAGCACCTCGTGGTTCTGCCCGAGTCGTCGAGGACGTCGCAAGCAAGCCCCCGTGCTGCGCCGATCACCCCCGGCGCAGCTTCTTCGGTCCTCCTTCGGGGTCGATACCGGTGAAGGCGGAGTCATCCTTGCCGCCACTGGGACGCTGCGAGCGTCCACGAGGGCCCAGGTCATGGTGCCCCTTCTGGCCGCTCCCCTTGGCCAGATCCTCCCCGCTGCGCGTGGTGCTCTTCACCGGCGTTCCCTCGTCGGCCTTCCCGGGAGCCGCTGCGTGCTTGGGCGCCTTGCGTGTGGTGCCCGTGTGCTTCTCCGGCGGGTCGAAGGAACGGCGCGCGCTGGGGTTTTCCTCCGTGTGCGTCGAGTCGACGTCGACCGACCAGCCGTGCTGCTCGGTGCCTTCATGCCGACCGGGTCCCTCACCATGCGGTACGTGCGACTTCGGTCTGGTGGCCATCAGAGCCTCCTCCTGGTTGGGGCCTTCCTGGCCGTGGCGCCTGCCCCCTTCGGGGCCATCCAACCCCCCATCCCGTGCGCTCCCGCCCGGCCCCGGCGAGTGGTGCCGGGACGCTGGAGCAGGGGTGACCGCGATCGGTGGCCGGCGTGCTGTCACCGTCTGCGCGCCCCGGCGAGTCCGAGCCGTGCAGGAGAAGGGAGGAAGCCCGGAACGCAGCCGTGCCCACAGCCGTGCCCCGGGCCGGTCCCCGGGGTGGGCCGGCATGAACGGCACGGAGCAGTGGAAACCTGGCGAGATCGCGCCTCAGAGAGGCATCTACGCTTGTGACTGCGGCGAAGAACACCTGCGGAGCAAGAGCACCGACGTGCGCGGGCACCGGTTCCCGCCCCTGCCCTACGACTGTTCGGGTGCGGCGTGGACCTTGCGCACCCAGGCTCACCCCGACATGGAGTGAGACTGCCGCGCGGCTGCGGACCAGCGATCCGCATGCAGCGGGGTGGCACCGGGTCGCCACGGTCGGGGCTTCCGCTACCTGGACACGGGCGACCGCCCGCTGCCGGCGCCGAACCGAGAACGGATGGGGAACACACCCGCCGTGTGCAGGGCGTCCTCCATCCACCCCTGCGTCGTCGAGCCGTACGTGGACGGGCAGACCGTTGCCCCCGCCCTCGGCGCACTGGGAAGGGACGCCGTCCTCGGTCAGCCGGCCACTCAAGGCGTCGTCGAGGGCGCCGTCCTGGACCTCCTCCGATCGGGCCACGCCTGACCGCCCGGACGCGGTCGGCCCCTCGCGGTTCACGGGCACGCCGGTGGCATACCCGGACTGGTGGTGGGGGGCGCGGCCGCCGGAGAAACTGGACGGGCGTGCAAGGGCAGACGCCCGACATGGAGATTGTGCAATCCGACGTGATTCCACCCGGGACGGTGTCGAAAGGCTCCATCGCGCCACCACTGCCACCGTCAGCCCCCGGCGGCCGCCGCGATGAACGCCGGGGGCGGGCGAGGCGGCTCCCCTCCGTCCTGACCCGGTTCGCTCATGGACCGGTGACGCCGGCCCTGATCGGCATTCGCGCCGAGGTCAGGCGGCGGGCGGGAACCTGTCCCAGGCCCGGTGCTCGGCCAGAGCAGCGGTGACGGCCTCGACGGCCGCCGCACCCTCCGCTCCCAGCGCGACGCCGGGTTCGCCCGCCCCGATGCCGACGGCTTCGAGGAGCTGAGGGGCACCGTTCCAGCCACCGAGGGCCTTCCCGTGGCGGTAGGCCTCGGTCAGCAGCAGCACGACGCGGGGATCGGCTCCGTGAGGCCCGGGCGCGCCCGCCTTCGCGTCGCGGGCGCCGTGGGCATCGGCGCCCGGCTCGGGTGCGCCAGCGAGGAGAAGGGCGTCGAATTCCACGGAACGGGCGGTGGCAAAGGTGCGCTGAACAGTGATGGGGTCCCCGTCGGAGTCGAGGGTCCCGCCGGTCGGGGCGATGACGAGCGGCACCATGCCTGCGTCGAGGACAGCCTGCCGCGCGCTCCGGACGCCTTCGAGGTCGGCCGCGTCGTCGGCAATGATGCCGACCGTACGCCCGTCCACCGGCCAGGTCTGACCCACCTGCGAGAGGGCAGGGCTCGGTTCGACCGCGTCGAGGGGGACGGCGGGAGCCGGCGCTGGCAGGCCCAGGCCTTCGGCCACCCTTTCGCACAGCTGGGCATCGATGTTCGCCAGGACTCCCAACATGCGTTCCTTGACCGCCTGCTCGTAGCACTTGTTCAGTTCGAACGTGTAGGCGGCGATGATGTGCTCGCGCTCCGGCGGGCTCATGCTGAGCCAGAAGAGCCAGGGCTGGCTGAAGTGGTCCGAGAAGGAAGCGGGCGCCTCACGGACCTTGCTCGCCCCGGGAACCTTCACGGGTGCCTCGATGAAGGCGCTGGTGTCGGCGCCCGCGAGGAAGGGGCAGCCGCCGTCCAGGCTGTTGGGCCGGTAGGGAGCCACGCCGCTGTGTACGGCGGTCTGGTGCATGCCGTCGCGCAGCATGTCGTTCACGGGGGCGTGCGGCCGGTTGATCGGGATCTGGGCGAAGTTGGGGCCGCCCAGCCGGCTGATCTGCGTGTCCAGGTAGGAGAAGAGACGGCCGGCGAGCAGCGGGTCGTCGGTGACGTCGATACCGGGGACGAGGTGGCCGGGGTGGAAGGCCACCTGTTCGGTCTCGGCGAAGAAGTTCTTCGTGTTGGCGTTGAGCGTCATCAGCCCGATCGGCTGAACCGGCGCGAGCTCCTCGGGGACGATCTTCGTGGGATCAAGGAGGTCGATGCCTTCGAACATCTGGTCCTGCGTGTCGGGAAAGACCTGGATGCCCAGCTCCCATTGGGGGAAGGCGCCGGATTCGATGGCGTCGAAGAGGTCCCGGCGATGGAAGTCGGGATCCATCCCGTTGATCAGCTGGGCCTCCTCCCACACCAGGGAGTGCACGCCCAGCTTCGGCTTCCAGTGGAACTTCACCAAAGCGGTGTCACCGGCGGCATTGACCAGGCGGAACGTGTGGACGCCGAAGCCCTCCATCATCCGGTAGGAGCGGGGGATCCCGCGGTCGGACATGTTCCACAGCGTGTGGTGCGTGGCCTCCGTGTGGAGGGACACGAAATCCCAGAACGTGTCGTGCGCGCTCTGGGCCTGGGGGATCTCCCGATCGGGGTGCGGCTTGCCGGCATGGATGACGTCGGGGAACTTGATCGCGTCCTGGATGAAGAACACGGGGATGTTGTTCCCGACCAGGTCGAAAGTGCCTTCGTCGGTGTAGAACTTCGTCGCGAAACCCCTCGTGTCGCGCACGGTGTCGGCCGAGCCACGCGAGCCGAGGACGGTGGAGAACCGGACGAAGACGGGCGTCTCCACATCCTTCGCGAGGAAGGCGGCCCGTGTCACTTCTCCGGCCGCGCCGTAGCCCTGGAAGACTCCGTGGGCGGCCGCCCCACGGGCATGGACCACGCGCTCCGGGATCCGCTCGTGGTCGAAGTGCGTGATCTTCTCGCGCAGGTGGTGGTCCTGGAGCAGGACCGGTCCCCGCGGCCCCGCTTTCAGGGAGCGGTCGCTTTCGTACAGCCGTGTTCCCTGGGCGTTGGTCAGGTACGCGCCGCTCTGCGCGACCCGCGCCTGCTCTGCCCCGGTCGCCTGACCGGTGGGGCTCACGGTTTCCGGCCCTTCCTGGTCAGCCTTGGGCGGAAGGGGCTCCGCGGGCTGCGTCGGCTCGGTCACGGGCGGGGACACCGGGCCCGGCTTGCCCGGCAGGTCGCCCTCGCCCGGCTCCGAGGCCGCAGAAGCGTGCTTCGTGGTCATCTCTTCTCCCAAAGACGGTCTGCTGGACGGTTCAGCCATGACCGGGAAGCATCCGCTCTGAAACGGAGTGCAGGCGTTTCTCACCCGCCTCCGCCCTCGTGGTCTGCCGGCCGGCTTCCCGGCCCCATCGGGGCCGTTGAGAACGGGCGCTGGCATCGAAGCGCTGGAGCGAACGGCCGCTGCCGGTTGGTTCAGAAGACCGGCTGCCCGCAAACGGCGGCGGCAATCCCCGTGAAGTGGCCTGCGTCCCCCGCGTGTCACGACGGGCCGAGGCTCTGAGCACTGCCTCGTCCACTCGAGTGACAACCGCGTCGCACGGCGCCGAGGTCGGTCAGGGTAGAGGGGTACCGCCGGTGGCGTTCATGATCTCTCCGGTGATGTAGCCGGCCTGGGCGGAGGCGAGGAAGACGTAGGCGGGTGCCATCTCGGCCGGCTGGGCCGGCCGGCCGAGGGGCGACTGTTTGCCGAACTCGGTGGTGTCGGGCATCGTCGCCGGGATGAGCGGCGTCCACACCGGGCCCGGTGCCACGGCGTTCACCCGGATGCCACGGTCGGCGAGCATCTGGGCGAGCCCCTGGGTGAAGTTGGCGATCGCGCCCTTGGTCATGGCGTAGTCCAGCAGGTGCGGGCTGGGCTTGTACGCCTGTACCGATGCCGTGTTGATGATGCAGGCCCCCGCGTCCATGTGGGGAAGGGCCATTTTCGTCAGCCAGAACATGCCGTACAGGTTGGTGCGGACCACACGGTCGAACTGTTCGGTGGTGATGGCCTCGATGCCGTCGGGCTGGGACATCTGGTAGGCGGCATTGTTGACCAGGACGTCGATCCCGCCGAGTTCGGCCACGGTGCGGTCGATCAGGTTCCGGCACTGGTCCTCGTCGCGGATGTCGCAGGCGACCGCGAGGGCCCGCCGGCCCGCGTCCCGTACCAGACGCGTCGTCGCCCGGGCGTCCTGCTCCTCTTCCGGCAGGTGGGTGAAGGCGACGTCGGCGCCCTCGCGGGCGAAGGCCAGGGCCACGGCGCGGCCGATCCCGGAGTCCCCGCCGGTGATCAGTACCCGGCGGCCCTCCAGCTGGCCGGTGCCGCGGTAGGACTCCTCGCCGTGGTCGGGCGGGGGATCCATGGGGCCGGTCCAGCCCGGTGGGGCCTGTTCCTGCTCAGGGAAGTCGGGCTGCGGGTACTGGCTGGTGGGGTCGGGGAACTGGGCACTGCTCATCGTGTGGGCTCTTTCGTCGGCGTGGCTGCTCGGCCAGTCCCCGGGGACCGGCAAGTAGTGTGCTCGGTCAGCCCGGTCGCGTGGCCGAGCGGCGAGACGAGGGCGCTGGACGGCAGGGGTGCGGAGGTCGCGCACAGCCTTGGCGAGGGCTGCCGCGCCCAGGGGCCCGGACAGTCGCGCACCGTCACGAGCAGCCGCGAAATGACGTCAAGCGGCGGCCCCCGACGCCGGGCACGTCGGGGGCCGAGGAAGCAGCCGGGTCAAGGCTTCTGGCGTCGGCCGCGCAGGGAGTCATCGATGCCGCGGGCCCGCTCCTCGGCCTCGCCCGCGGTCTCTCGCAGCTTGCCCTTGGCCTGGTCCATCTTGCCTTCGGCTTCCAACCGTTCGCTGCCGGTCACCTTGCCGGCGGCTTCCTTCGCCTTGCCCTTGGCCTGCTCCATCTTGCCCTTGGCCTTCTCAGCCATGAGAGTCTCCTTCTCGGAAAGCACGCTGATGCACATAAACTAGGCGAGATCAGGATGTTTCGCTCGTCGAGGCGGGGACCCGGGTCAACGGAGCGGCCCGGCCACGGACGCGGCAGTGCGTCGCGCATGAGCGTCCGCTCCGCCGATCACTGCCGACCTGGGGGCGGTGGATCGTCCACGGGCCACAGGCCGAGCATGTCCAGCAGGTACTTCAGGTCCGCTCCGTCAACGGCTCGGGACGCCCCCGCGCGGCGGGCTGCCGCCCGGTCCGCGTGCCCTTCCCGGGCCAGCAACGCCGACTCATCACCACCGGACGGATCCTTCACCCCTCCGATGCGATCACGGACGCCCTGCCCACGCAGCCTGTCTGGCGGAGGCCGTCTTTGAGCGCCCCGGCCAGGACGCCGTCGGCGTCGGCGTCGGCTGCATCGGCCTTGATCTGCAACTCGCCCAGGAACCGTTGCCAGGTGCCGTCCGCCGACCAGCGGCGATGCCGCTCGTAGACGGTCTGCCAGTAGGAGACCCAGCTCATCAACCTGTTCGCCGAATCCCGAAAGGACTGGCCTCCGCTCAACGGAGCCCCTGCGGTTCGAGCGGCTCTGGCTCCAGGTTCAGTACGAGGAGGGGAGAGCAGCAAAGCACGCATCTTGTCAGTCATACGCTGCCGCCGAACTTGATGCGCACGGGGTTTGCCCCTGCTGTGGCGGAAGCGGCCCGAAGTCGGAAGTCAGCCGACCGCCGCAGCCGCCCCCGGACCGACCTGCGGGACAGCCTCCACGGTCCCGTCCAGGCATGGCCGCTGAACCTGAGCGGGTGCCGGAAAACCCCTCCGCCACGACACCTGGCCGGACCAAACCCGCGTCCAGGACGTCGCGGCTCCCCCACCTGCCCGCGCTGCGTCTGAACCAGCACCCACCGCCGCCCGGCGCGGCCGGGGTGAACACCAGCGCAGACCCACCACATTGACGACGTCAAGCCGAGCACGGCGGTGAAGTGCCGTTTCGGCGGTGAACGCGCCTTCCCTGGCGGGTGAAACACCATCGTCGGGCCTACACCCACGGGCGCGGGATCGGTAGAACCAGGGGGTGCGGTGATCACTGTGATGCGGTCGTCGCGCTCCGCACCATCGCCCAGCACTGCGACACCACCACCGTCACCTACATCCCCGGGCCGTAGAGCACCCGGCCCTGCCTCGTCAGCAGGGGGCCGAGGCACCAGCAGGGCGGTCCCCCCTGGGCAGCAGACACCCGGCCGGCCCGAGCCAATAGAACGCCGCCCCGACGGAGCAGTCCGCGGGGCCACCCGAGAGAGCGATGCTGCATGAGCCATCGAGGAATTCCCGGCCCTCGCCCCGCCGGACGGTACGTGCCCGCCAGGAGCGTCTACACGGAGTCGGCGCGGCTTCAACGGCTTGACTGGCTGCGGTCCATCACCCGCCTGGAGCTGGGCTCCTTGCAGCAGACACGACTCGACGCCGGAAAGCTGACCGGCAACATCGAGGGATTCGTGGGCGCCGTCGAGATCCCCGTCGGTGTGGCCGGGCCCTTGCTGTTCTGCGGGGAGAGCGTCCAGGGTGAGGTCTATGCCCCCATGGCCACCACGGAGGGCGCCTTGATCTCGTCGGCGACACGGGGAGCCCTGGCCATCACCATGGCAGGTGGCGTCAGCACCCGCGCCGTCTCGCAGGCGATGACGCGTGCACCCGTCTTCGCCTTCTCCCGCCTGGTGGCCGCCAGCCGTTTCGCCACGGAAGTCCCCCGCCACCTCGACGACCTCCGCACGGCCGTCCGGCAGGTCTCCAACCATGCCGAACTCATCTCGATCGAACCCGTGGTGCTGGGCAGGACCGTCCACCTGAGGTTCAGGTACACCACCGGGGACGCTGCAGGGCAGAACATGACCACTGCGTGCACCTGGCACGCCTGTCAGTGGATCCTGGAACAGCCCCACCTGGTCGACCACGATGAACTCGAAGCGTTCATCATCGAGGGAAACACATCGGGCGACAAGAAGGCGTCGTCTCAGGCCGTGGCGGAAGGGCGCGGGGTCAGGGTGTCCGCCGACTGCCTCCTGCCGGGAGGCATCGTCGAGCGAGTCCTGAAGACGACCCCGGACGAGCTGGTCAGGGGCTACCGGCACATCGCAGCCGGGGCGGTGCACAGCGGTGTGCTGGGCTCGAATGCGAACACGGCCAACATCGTGGCAGCAATCTTCACCGCGACGGGCCAGGACATCGCCTGCGTTCACGAATCGAGCGCGGGGCAGTTCATCCTCGAACGGACACCCGACGGCGTCTATGCGAGCATGACCCTCCCCGGCCTGGCGGTCGGCACAGTCGGGGGCGGCACCCACCTCCCCACACAGCACGAACTCCTCGAGGCGATGGGATGCACCGGCCGGGGAAGCGCCGCCCGACTCGCGGAAATCATCGCCGGCTTCGCCTTGGCCCTGGACCTCTCCACGGTCTCGGCAGCCGTTTCCGGGCACTTCGCCAGCGCCCACGAACGCCTCGGGCGCAACAGGCCCAAGGTCGACTCGGAGTCCCCCCGACCACGAACCCCTACCGCCGAACACCCCCGCGAAGCCACCGAGCCCCCGCGGGCACGCGATCACACTCAGCTCGCACGTCCACGCACACGACACTCGTGATCGTTTGGAGGGCGGTCCTGTAGGAGATCCTCCGCACCCCTCCATCTCGTCCACGTAGTCGCGCAGGAGGCTGGCGGGGACCGCGGTGACCAGTCCCTGGACACCGTGCGCCCCGCTGCGCGCTTGGGGTGCTTCATATCTGCTGCGACCGACCCCTACGGTACCTACGACCGTGCGAGGTCTGTGGAAAGACCTGTGGCGCTGGGTGCCGGCCGGGATGATCGCCCGGACGACCCCCAGTCGCAGCGGCACGCGCGACGGAGAACGCCTGCCGATCTCCGTGTCTGCGTCGGGGAGTGCCCGTCGTCCCAGGGGGATGCGTCCCAGGGGAACCCGAGACCCCAGCGCCATCGCCGACGTTGCCGAGCGCACCGCTCTGACCTATGTCGAAGCGTTCCTCGGCCTCCTCCTCGTCGGCGTCACCACCGACATCGTCGACCTGTCGGTCCTGTAGACCGCTGCCGTCGCCCTCCGGCGCGGTGCCGCTGCTCCGTACGGTGGGCGGGTCCGGCTCCGGGTAGCTGCTCCCTGACGGGATGGCCGGTTCCAGTACGATGCACCCCATTAATTGAACATGCTCAAATCCTGGGGGCTTTGGTGGGGGAAGAAACGACGGGCCGCCGGCTCGCCGTCGTGCTGTGGTCGGCGTTCGCTGTGGAGGTCGCGGGGCTGGTGGGGACGTTCGCTTTGGCGGACACCACCACGTTGGTGCCGAAATTCGACGGGACTCTCGTCCTGGTGTGCGCACTGCTCCTCGCCATGACCCTGGCGGTCCTGCCGATCGTGGTCGTGGTGCTGACGCTGCGCAATGCCCGGAACACCACTGCCATCTGGCGGGCAGCCGCCTCGTTGATCCTCGCGCTCGCGCTCCTGATCGTGCTGGTCAGGGCGGGCACGGGGCCCTGGGTCGTCTGGTGCGCCGTCGCGATGGCCGCCTCGTGCGCGGCCACTGTCCCCTGCACTACCGGCAGCCCGACGGGGCTGTCGATCCAGCCGTCCCGCGCCGCAGTCGCAATCGCCGTCGTCGCGCTGGTGGCGGCGGTCTGCGGCTCCTGCTCCGGACCGTACACGAACTTTCCGGGAGTGTGGACCGCCACGAAGGACGCTGCGTCCCTCACCCTGGCCGAGCAGACGCAGCACGGGGAGGGTGGTCAGTACACCCTGCGCGTCGGGACGTGCACGGAGCAGGGCAGATGGGTATTCGACTACCCGCAGATGTCGACTTCGGTCCAGCTGTGGCTACACCGTGAGGGCGCGCTTGCGTGCATCCCGGGCGGACCCGCGACCCAGGTGCACATCGTCGGCGGTAACCGAGCGGCTCCGGTCATCGCGCTGCCAGGGCTGCTTCTGACGAAGCAGTAGGCGGGCCGCTCGGGCGGCCCCCGACCACGGGGCGCAGGTCGGGGCCGGGTTGCCGATCACCGACCCGGCCTGCGACACGGGGCGGGAACGGCAACAGCCTGCTGATCAGCACCGCCCGCGCGGCCGATCGCCCGGACCGAAACCGGCGCTCGGCGGGTCACACAGTCGCACGGTCGTGACCTGCGGAGATGCCGCTCGTCCGGAGTGTGGCGCGATTCTTACCGGCTGGCCGTAGGAGGGTACTGTCGTCCGGTCACGGACGGCAATTGGACCGTCCGTCCAACCCAGGGGAAACCGACATGACTGATCTGAACTCGCTGCGGGCGAGCCTTGCGTCAGGTGAGCACGAGTTCGCCGACACCTTGGCCTTCGTCGCCGCGCATTACGAGTATCAGCCGCAGGCGTTCCGCAACGGGGAACTGGAAAATGCCGCAGGTGAGAACGAGGGTTCGTGCAAGACGCTGGGACTGGCCCTGCTGGAAGGGCTGAGCGACCAAGAGGCGCTCCTGGCATTCGGTGAGCACTATCGCAGTGTGCTGGCGACGCCGAACGACACCGATCACGGCAACATTCGCAACCTCATGGCCCATGGCCTGGCAGGGGTGAGCTTCGCCGGGCAACCGTTGGCCCGCAAGAGCTGAACGGCGACGGCACCGGCAGCGGGGTGAGTCCGGCCTTCTTGGCGCGCACCCGGGCTATGGCGAGCACGCACGACGAGCTGCTCGCGCGCTGCCGGCCTGCGTCCGCGCGCAGGCGGGTCCGACCGTCGACCGTCAGCCACCTCGGCCGCGGGCCTTCGCCCGTCGGCCCCGTCCAGCCGTCGGCAGACACGAACTCTCATGGACCCTGCACCCACTGACGACGTATGTTCACCGGGTTCGAGCCACCCAGCAGGTGACCCGATTCCTCGACCCGTCGCGCGCGGGTTTAGCGCTGCGTTCTTGCTCGTTCCCCTCACCCCACCGCCGGGGCAGGATCTGCTGGGATCAGGAGGAACGTGTGGCCGGCGGGATCGCTGAGGAGGCGGACGGAGCGGGAACCGTCCTCCGTGCGGATACCGGAGTCGGTGCTGGCGCTCGTACTGGTGGCGATCGGGCGGGCGCCCAGCGACACCGCCTCGCGTTCGGCCTCGTCGAGGTCGGCGTCGGCCACTTCGATCCGCAGGTGTGCCTGCTGCGAGTTCTCCGGTCGGGGCCAACTCGGCGGAGCAAAACCGGCATCGTGGCGGCACACGATCCTGACGCCGGCCGTGCCCACCACATCCACGTCGTCCGAGGTGGGGTCGGCCCGGACCGCTGCGCCCAGCAGGGCGGCGTAGAACTGCGCCAGGACCTTGGGATCGGCGCAGTCGAGGGCGATTACGGGTGTCTTCTGCACGGTCATGCCGCGCGTCTACCCACTGTGCCCGCACGCACACGGACAGGTTTGGGCGGCTGTCCTGCGCAACGGCGCACCCGGCAAACCTGGCGGCCCGCGCCCTAACGGGCCCACTGAAACGCTTGGTGGCTCGGGGTCTGCCCGACGTATCCCGGGGTGGGACGGCCGTCCGGCCGTCCGCGCCGCCCTCCCCCGGACCCAGCGTCCCGCGGCAGGGCAGGGGGCCGGCCGCAGTCACGTCACCGGCGTGCCCGAGCTCCCCCGCGGTCCCTACGGTGGGCTGTCACTCCTCGTCCGGGATGGCCTGCGCGCCGTCCCGTCCGGGCATCCGGACGAAATCCGGGTTGGTCGAGATCGCTGCGGACTCCATGCGGTCGGCCTCATCGGCGGCGCCGCCGGCGCGCAGTGCCCGGATCAGGTCGTGCAGGACCACCGCCTCGTTCCACTCGTACGCCCCGCCCCGGTAAATGGCCAGTGCCGCGTCCAGGTCGCTGCGCGCCTCGTCCAGGTGGCCCAGGTCGCGGTGGGCGACACCGCGCAGGTGTCTGGCCATGGCCTCTGCGTACGCGTCCCCGGCGCGCCGTGTCACGTCGATCGCCTCGGTGAGGGGTGCCAGCGCCTCGCCCGGCCGGCCCTGCCGCAGGTGCAGCCAGCCGACGTCCCGCTGCGTGTGGGCGGCCCACATCTCGTTCCCGAGCTGCCGGAACAGGTCGAGGGCCGCCCGCGCCGAGGCCGAAGCGTCGTCGAAGCGGCCCATGCCCGCGTACACGCGGATCCGTGCGTTGTCGATGCGGCCCACCCACAGTTGCTGGCCGATGGGGCCGAAGATGTCCTCGGCCTTGTCATAGGAATCCAAGGCGTCCTGGCGGCGGGCGAGCAGCCGGTAGATCTTGCCCAGGGCGTAGCGGCTCGCGCCTTCCCAGACCCTGTCGTTCAGGAACCTGAAATCGCGGATGGCCTGCTCCAGCAGCGGGGCAGCCTCTTCGGGCCTGCGCAGGTATCCGAGCGTCTCGGCCAGGGTGCGCCGGAGGCGGGCCTGGGCCCTCCTGTCCCCGAACTCCTCGGCCAGTCGCAGTGCCTCCCGCTGGCTCTCCTCCGCCTTCTCCGGCTGACCGCGCCACCTCTGGAACTCGCCCAGCTTCTCCAGCGAAGACAGCAGGTGCCATTGGTCGTTGTCCGCGCGCAGTTCCTCCACGGCCGTGGTCATGTGATCCAGCGCTGCCCGATAGTCACTCCGGGCCGCGTAGACGCGTGCCACGACCATGCGGTCCCGTGCCGTCAGCGTGACGGCGGGATCGGGGGACCCTCCCGGTAGGAACAGGTCCATGGCGGTGTCCGGCATCCCGTTCGCCAAGGCGGCCACGGCGCGTCCGCGACGCAGGCTCCGGACCACCCGGACCCGCTGTTCGGCCCCCTCGTTGAACAGCCACTGGGCTGACTCCAAGGACAGGTTCACGTCCTCGAGGAAGTACGACAGGCCCTCGGCGATCTCGACGCCGTCAGGCCCCATGCCCAGACGGCGGGCGCGGGCGATGGCCCACTGGATCCTCTCGGCCTCCCCTGCCACCCAGGGCCCGGCCTCCTCCCGGTCCAGGTTGCCCCCGTCCTGCAGCGAGGTTTCGGTGGCGAGTTCCGGGGCACGGCCCGCCGCCAGATACACGACGGCCTCCCGGTAAGCCCGTACCAGACGCTCCTCAGCGGCACGGCGCTCCTCCGGGGGCAGGCCTTCGTACTGCTCCCTCGCGAAGACGCGCACCAGGTCGTGGAAGCGGTAGCCCGGCTCCGTGCCGTCGCTTCCGGTCGCCTCCATCAAGCCGACGGCAACGAGTTCGTCGGAGACGCCTCCCGTCATCGCCGCAGTGGGCAGCGACCACCCCACGTGCCAGTCCGTGAGCCTGCCCACGGGCAGGGAGGACATCAGCCCGACCGCCCGCCGGGCGGCCTCCGGTAGATCCCGGTAGGTGAGGGAAAGGCACGCCTGGAGGCTCAGGTCCTCGTACACCAGCTCGTGCAGCCGCGCGCGTTCGTCCTCCAGCCGAGCGCGCATGCGCTGGAGCGTCAGGTCCTCACGCATTGCGATCTTCCCGCCCACGATGTGCAGCGCCAGCGGAAGCCGGCCACAGAACTGCACGATCTCCAGAGCCGTGGCGGGATCCGCGGCAACGCGCTCCCTACCCGCG
Organism: Streptomyces sp. NPDC127106; assembly: GCF_042677605.1. Lineage (NCBI taxonomy): Bacteria > Bacillati > Actinomycetota > Actinomycetes > Kitasatosporales > Streptomycetaceae > Streptomyces > Streptomyces sp. NPDC127106. The sequence goes on from NZ_JBHXTC010000020.1 coordinate 45,020, forward strand.
TACGCGCTGAGAACCTCCAGCGCCTGGTCCTCGTCAGGGAGCTGCACCTCCACCCGGTGGCGTCTGGTGCTGTTCCCCGCGGACAGGGCCCTTCGGCTCGTCACGAGCACCGAGCAGCCGGCACCCACCGGCAGAAGCGGCTGGATCTGTGCGGTGCTGTGGGCGTTGTCGAGCATGATCAGCAGGCGCAGGTCGTTGGTGAGGCTGCGAAAGAGAGCAGCCCGGTCGTCCGCTCTGCGAGGGATGTCGTCGTGTGCCGCCCCGAGGCTCCGGAGGAACTCCCCCAGCACCTCTCCGGTGTCGCGCGGCATGTCGCCGTCGCCGCGCAGGTCGACGTAGAGCTGCCCGTCCGGGTACTTCTCCTTGACTCGGTGCGCCGCGTGCAGGGCGAGAGTGGTCTTCCCGGTGCCGGCAGCTCCATGGACGACGATCACAGTGGCCTGACCCGCGGCCGGGTCTCCCGGCAGCGCGCCGCTCGTGGGAGTCGGCACGTCCGCCAGCCGCTCGACGAGGCTGCTGCTCAGGACGTCCCGCCCCACCAGTACGGGTTCCCGTGGCAGTTGCTGGCGCAGTTCCGACCCGGCCCTGACCGACACCGCCAGATCGTCCGCCGATCGGCGGTACATGAACACCGACAGGCCGCCGACCAGCACGGCGGCGCCCGCGAACGCACTCAGCGCCCACTTGCCTTTCAGGGAATCGAAGATCAGGTCGCCGGACATCCCTCCCACGGCCACGACGCCCGCCGTACACGCCAGCAGAAGGCGCTGGCGACGGGTCTGAATCTGAATCGACACCCTGCCCCCCGAGTCAATGTGGGCGGATGATGGCATGAATCATCCGCCCGTGACGTGCGGAGGCGCTGAATTCAGACAGCCAGCTCAGTCCACGCCTTCCCCACGCGCATCAAACTTTCGGCTGCGGGCGGCAGCCGTCGGTCAGCGCAGGATGCGAAGGGACGAGATCTGGTTGCGGGAGTTGCCGAGGTCGCTGCTCGCTGATCGCGGGTCCACAGTGATCGCATTGCCTGTGCAGTCAGGCCCGGAGTAGAGCACGGCGCGGTGATACGTGCGGTTGATCACCGATTCCGCTCGGTCGTCGAACCCTCCCCAGATCGAGCCCGGGAAGCTCTTGCATCCGTACTGACGGAACTTCAACATCTTGCCTTCGAACCCCCTTCCGTCGAAGAGACAGAGAGCAGGATCCTCCGCAGGGTGCGCAGCCGAGCGTGGACACTCGCTGGGCACGGCAGACGCGGTAGGGGCTGTCGCCATGCCACCGGCGAGGAGAGCGACAGCCCCACCTACGGACGCCAACGCCTGTGCCAGGCGCTTGTGGATGTTGGTCAATGTTGTTCCTTTCTTCGAACCCAGTCCAACGCCCGAAGGGGGGTCGGACGGCTCGGCGATCGAAGCTCGGCCCGGTGCTGTCCACGTAGGGCCGGCGGCGGGTCAGGCTGCGGCCCGCACGGGCTTCCGACACCCGCCAAGGGCCCGGTTGCCGCCAGAGCCTGCGCGTCGGCGAAACCCAGCGGGCCCCACCCCCGCTCGAGATCATCCGAGCCGCCCCGACATGCTGCCCAGCGGCGATGGCTCAACACCTGGATCGCCAACCAGCCGGAGCTCAGGGCCTTCGGCCGCCTTCCGTACCGGGGAGGAGGCACCGGTGGCTCGTCCCACGGTGCCGGAGCTGTGCGGGGAGCAGCACGTCTTTCCGTGGCGTCACGAAGTCCACGACACCGCCGGGTGGTGTTCTCGTTGACCCGCCGCTGCCATGGCCCCGTCTCGCCAGGCCGGCGTTCGCGACGCCCGGTCGCCCAGGCGCCCGGGTGCTTCGGCTTGCGTCGTTCAACGTAGCTGCGCCTGCCCGGCTACGTTCGGCTGGGGTAAGTCGAGTACTTCCGGTTTCCCCGTCAGAACTGACGCAGGTAGCCGGATGCCCCTGACCCGGTCTGGTCAGGGGCAGGCTCGCCCGAGCCATGGGCGTCGGTTACGCCTACCCTTGACCTGCGGGGGACGAACCGAGAAGCAGACCGCCATGGACCTCCAGCTCAAGGGCAAGGTCGCCGTCGTCACGGGTGCGAGCAAGGGCATCGGCCTCGCCATCGCCGAGGCCTTCGGGCGTGGAGGCGTAGGTGTCATCGCGGGCAGCCGGAGCATGGGCGTGTCCACCGGCTGGGTCACCGAGGCTCATGAGGTCGCCGATCTCGCCGTCATCGTCGCCTCCCCGCTCGCCGGCAACATCACGGGGCCGAGTTCACGGTCGACGGCGGCGCCAGGCCGAGACATCGTGACGTCCCGGCGTCCGGATTGCCGCTCCGGGCCGGGTCCAGCGCTGAGGGGAAGGGCCATGACCGCCTCGTACGAGACCATCGGCACCAGGCTGGACGGCAGCGTCCTGTCCGCCACTTTCGACGCCCCGCCGATCAACCTCATCGGTCCCGAGGTCGTGCGCGACTTGGTCGGACTGCTCGAGCAGCTCTCCCACCCGGACTCTGCGCGCGTGGTCGTGTTCGAGAGCGCGGATCCCGACTTCTTCTTCCCTCACGTCGACATGACCAAAGTGCCCGAGTACACCGCCGAAGCCGCGAAGGCCGGAGGCCCGGGCGATGCCTCGCTGGGCATGCTGTTCCGCAGGCTGAGCCTGACCCCGGCCGTCACGATCGCCAAGCTGCGCGGCCGGGCACGCGGCGCCGGCAGCGAGTTCCTCCTCGCCTGCGACATGCGCTTCGCCTCCTGGGAGAACGCCGTTCTGGGCCAGCCCGAAGTAGGCATCGGCGCTCCGCCCGGGGCGGGAGCGCTCCAACACCTGACCCGTCTGCTGGGCCGGGGCAGAGCGCTCGAAGCCGTACTGACGTCGGCAGACTTCGATGCCGAACTCGCCGAACGCTACGGATGGATCAACCGCGCGCTACCCGACGCCGAGCTGGACGGTTTCGTCGCCGGCGTCGCCCGGCGAGTGGGGGCCTTCCCACGCGACGCGCTGATCGCAGCCAAAGCGGCCATCAACGCCATCAGCCTGCCGCCCGTGGCCGACGTACGCGCGGATGCCGCCCTGTTCCAGCAGCTCGTGCGGGGCACGACAGTGCAGCAACGGACGGCAGCCCTGTTCGAGCACGGCTTCCAGACCCGCAGTCGTACGGAGCTCGACCTCGGTGCCGCACTGGACGACTTGAACACCGTCGGCTGACGGGGCTCCCGTCATCCACGTCATCCGGGGGTGATGAGCGGGCTGGCAGGTCCCGAGGGGGATCAGCCCGGCTCGATGGCCGCCTCCGTCGCCGCCTTGATCCGCTCCCCGAAGGCACCGGCGTCCTTACGAGCGGCGACGAGGGCGAGGCCGACGGCCAGTCTCCCGAGCCCGTGCCCCTCAAGGACGTTGAAGATCCGGACCCGGGTACCGCCGCCGGGCAACGCCTCGAGGTCGTAGCCGCCTTCGCGCACCGCCACGGCGTTCTTCGACGCCTCGGTCCACCGGATCCGCACCGGAGGTTCGAAGGCGGTGATGCGGAACTCCCGGCTCGTCTTCATCCCGGCGTCCTTCACGGTACTCCGGAAGACCGTACCCAGGGCAGTCGGGGCATCAGGAACGCGCTCGATCCGGAGCACCCGGGGGCTGAACTCCGGGTCGTTGCGGCCGTCAGCGAGGTAGGCGAACACCCTGTCGATCGGTCGGTCGATGTCCGTTGCCGCTTCGAACTGTCCTGACACGTCGACTCCCTCACCCGTCGCCCGGAACCTCGCCTTGCGTGCACCGCGGAAACAGACCGTACGCGGGAACCGCGGCCCCCGGAGCCACCGGCACGCAGATCCGCCCCGATTCGCCCCGGCGAGGACCGGCAGGACGGCAGCACTTGGCGATCGTGCGGGACACCGCCGATGCCGGCTCCCCGAGAACCGTGCACGGTCTCGTCGGCCACCAGCACGAGGGTGCCCCTCTGCCCAGTCGGCAGCCGGCCGCCCCGGCTACTGCATCAGCTCGAGGTGGGGATGCTCCGGCGTCGCCGGGCAGGCGTAGAGCTGGATTTTGTAGCCGCTGCCGATCTGGACACCGGTCGGTCGCCGTATGTCGCTGTGGTCGTGGTCGGTGGAGGACGCCGCGGCCTGGTCTTCGTACGGGATCCAGCTGTGGTCGTTGCCGTTCGACTCGAACGTGGCGATGGTCAGCAGCGCGTCCATCGCCGTGTCGCAGGCGGGGCACTGCCGAGGGGAGGGGTCGGTGTAGCCCCACTGGGGCCAACCGCCGGCCTTCCAGCCGGGGGCGACGGACAGGTTGCTGTGGTAATAGGACTCCGGGTAAGGGGCGTAGGAGCTGTCCACACCGGCGTCAGCCGCCTGCCACCTGCTCCAGTCGCCCAGCTGCTCTCGCAGCTCCTGGCTCAGCTCCAGGGAGTTGGGGTACTCGGTGATCTGCTCCGGCGCGAGCACGCACGGCTCGGGCACGTATTCCTCCCACTCCACATCGAGCGGTTCCGGGGGTGAGGTGAGGATGTCGGTGACGGCGTCCGCGGACCGCCAGACCACGGCGGTCTTGGGCATGTACAGATCCGGGTGGTCGAACGGGCACCACAGCACCTGGAGCAGATCGGCCTTGCCGGGCGGGCGCAGCACGGGGACGTCACGCACGTACAACTGGGCCACGGGCAGCAGGGGGACCGGGCTGTCGGGCCGCTCTCGATCCCAGTCGATCTGTTCCAGGATCGCCCTCTCCTCCGGCGTGTACGAGGAAACGCCGTCCGGGTGCGCCGCCTCCCTCGCCCGCACGCGTTGCTCCACCCGCACCGCGGCCAGCGAGTGACCGCCCCCCTCGTGCGGGGCGTCGCAGTGCGGCCACGGCTCGTCGGCGGGCCACAGCAGCGGGCCGCCGATCGAACTGCCATGCGGCGTCGGAGCCCCCCGGCGGGGGTGCAACCGGGTCGCCGGGCGTGCCAGTGGGGCCAGTTGAGGGAAGACCGCGGTGACGTCGACCGGCCGCGGCGGGGTAGTACGGATGAAGGTCATGGCACCGATGCTGCCAGCACCCTCCGACACCCGGGCAAACCGAGCTGCGACATCGGAGGTCGCGGTCGGCGTCAGGTCCGGCCGGGCCACGGCCCGCGGCCGGTGACCGTCCCCGCGGTGCGCGCCGGACCCGTACGGGAGAGCGGTGCGCCGGCAGCCGTGTTCCGCGCCCTGACCCGGCTGCTGGCCGGCTTCGGCGATGGCCTCGGCGACGACACCGCGCTGCTCGCCCCGGGCGTCCCCGTCACCTCGGGATCCGGTCGGGGGAAGGCGGGGCCGAGTGGGCGGGCGCGACCCGCAGTGCTCGGTGCGGGGCGGGGACGGCAAGTGGGGTGCAAGTGGGTGGCAACCGTCGTCCGCAGGCTTGGGGGCATGACGACGAGCAACTCTTCACACTCCACCGCCCACCCCTACACCCGCGAGATGGCGATGATCCACCAGGTGTTCCGCCGCGAGTCGCGCTTGCTGTGCGAGCTCGTGCAGGAGGTTCCGGCCTCGGACACCGTCCGCGCGGGGATCCTCGCCGAGCACTGGCGGGAGTACACCGTCGGGCTGCACGCCCATCACACCGGGGAGGACGAGATGCTCTGGCCAGCGCTGCTCCCCCACCTCGATCTGGATGCCGAGCAGGTGCTGGCCATGGAGGCGCAGCACCATGAGCTCACCCGTGGGATGGACGAGGTCCAGATGCACATGGACCGGTGGCGGGCACGGGCGCTGGCGGCCGACCGTGATGAGCTGGCCGAGGCGTTGCGCCGGCACCACCGGCAGTTGAGCGCTCACCTCGACGAGGAGGAGCGGGAGGTCATGCCGCTGGTCGCGCGCCACGTGAACGAGAAGGAGTGGCACGCGGTCGGGGAGCGGGGGCTGGCCGAGACGCCGAGGAACCGGCTGATGATCGCCCTGGGCGCCATCCTGGAGGACTGCCCGCCCGATGAGCGTCGGGAGTTCCTCGCCCGCCTGCCGGTCGCCGCCCGGGTGATGTGGAAGGTGCTCGGGCAGCGGCAGTACCGGCGCGAGACCCGTCGGGTCCGCGGCCGGCACACGCCCGCGTGAGCCGCGGCCCCGTCCGGCGCGGCCCGGACGCCCGGCCCGCCGTCCGCCCCGTACCGACCGTACGGACCGTACCGACCGTACCGATCGAGGAACCCGTACCGATGCGCATCGGATTCTCCGTCCCCCAGTTCGGCCCCTTCGCCGATCCCGATCACACCGCCGCCATGTGTGCGGCCCTGGAGGCGTTGGGCTGTCACAGCCTCTGGGTGGCCGACCGGCTGCTGGCGCCGCTGGCACCGCCCGAGGGCTACCCGGGCGGGACGATGCCGGACCGGTACGGCACCCACCTCGATCCGCTGCTCGCGCTCGGCGTGGCGGCCTCGGTGACCGAGCGGGTGCGCCTGGGCGGCAGCACGCTCAACGCCCTGTGGCAGCCGCCCCTCGTGCTCGCCCGGGCCCTGACGACACTCGACCTGATCAGCCGCGGACGTCTGGACGTGGGCATCGGGCTGGGCTGGATGCGTGAGGAGTACGAGGCCGCCGGAGTGCCGTGGCAGGGGCGCGGTGGCCGGCTGGAGGAGACGTTGGACGTCCTCGAGGCCGTGTGGCGGTCCGGCACGGTCGAGCACACGGGCCCGCTGTGGAGCATCCCCCCGTCGACCGTCCTGCCCCAACCCCTCCAGAGCCCGCGGCCGCCCCTCCTGCTGGGCGGTTTCACCCCGGTCGCCCTGGAGCGGGTCGGCAGGCGTGCGGACGGCTGGCTCGCGGCCTCGATGCCGCTGCCGTACTTCGAGGGCCTCTGGGCGGTGGCCCGCGAAGCGGCCGAGCGGGCGGGGCGCGACCCGGATGCGCTGCGCCGGGTGTTCCGCGTCAACGCCCACGTCACCCCGGGCGAGGCGGATCCGGCAGAGACCCCCCACCGGGGAACCGTGCGCCAGCTCTGCGACCACCTGAGGACGTTGTGCCGGACGGACACCGACGAGGTACTGGTGGACCTGCAGCTGACGACGGACTCGCCCGAGGAGTACCTCGATCTGGCGGCGGAGTTCATGGCCGAACTGGTGGGCGATCGCCCGTAGCGTCGCTATGCGGAGGCGGGTTCCGCCGAGCGGTGTCCCGGGGCCAGCCGAGCAGCGCCTTGTGGAGATGGAAGCCTCGCGGCGGGCTGCCGTCCGGCCGCCCGGGGGCGCTCGCGGTGCGCCGGAGACGAGGACCACCTGTGACCGGCCGGTTCGGGCCCGGTCGGCGGCGGAGGCGAGCCGGGCCAGCTCCTCGTCGCGGCCCAGGAGGCGGTCCGTCGTGAGCACCATGGGATGGGCCGGCGGTCGGCGTTCCTCGGCTGGGACCGGCTCCACCGCGGCCTCCGCGACACGGGCCGCTCCGGGGTGCACGGAGGCCGCGGCGGGCCGGCAGGGGCTGTTCCCTGGTCAGCACCCGTGCGTCGGCGAGCGTCCCGCGCGGCCCGACCGCAGCGCAGCTGTGCCGCGGCGAGCTGCTCGCGTGCGGTGCGGCGTTTCTCCTCCAGGCGGGTGCGCTCACCCGGGGTCCACGACTCGTCCGCGAACTCGGCGTACGGCTGCCCGCCCCAGTCGGCGAGCGCCCGGGACAGGCGCTCGGCGGCGAGGTGGGCGGGCAGCCCCGTCGTCGAACCGGCCGCCACCCGGTCCTCGAACACCCAGGCGTCCACCGCGTCCCCCAGGGTCCACCGCAGACGCGCGATGTAGGCATGGAGCGACGGGGATCGCGCCCGGATCGGACGAGCGGCCTCGCGGACCCGGCACGCCGCGGGGGTGTCCGTCGTCCGCCGTCAGTGGTGGGGGGAGCCCTTCACCGGCAACGGAGCCACCGGGAGGACCGGCGCCGGCCGCACGAGCGTGCGGAACCGGTCCCATTCCACCTTCGGGCGGCTCAGCCCGCGGCGTGCGAGGTAGTTGTCGGTGGACCGCTTCGTCTGGCGCAGGACCCGCAGGGCGTCGCTCACGCGGCCCGAGCCCATGGGTTCGATCACCGTGGAGGGCACCAGGAGCCAGCCCGCCCCGGTCCGCTGCACGGTGCCGCGCACAAAGGCGTTGTACATGTGGTCGAGCCGCTCGTCGTGCCGGTGGACCAGTAGGCCGGCCGGCCCCTCCTCGACGGGGCAGTCCGCCGGCACCTCGACCAGGTAGCCCGACGGAGTCGGCCGCGGCAGGGTGCGGGCCAGGACCGGAGCCCCCGAGGCGTCCCGGGCGGCCAGCACGGCCGAGGGCGCGCGACCCAGCTGCGCCGCTCCGAGCAGTGGCTGGCCACCCGTCACGGATTCCGGCGCTCCCCGGTGCGTCAGGTCTTCCAACGGCGGTCGCACGATGACGTGTTCCGGTTCGATGGTGATGAGCAGGCGCAGGTAGTACCACGACATGAGCGGCCTCATGGGACGTGTCAGGTACGAGCGGCTGTGCGGTTGCCGTTCGAAGAGCCTGCGCCAGTAGTCCTCGGCCCCCTGCGGTCCTGTCATGATCGTGTCGGGACACTCGGCGCGGCCGCTGACGAACACCTGCGGGGCGTGGCCGAGGCCGCTGCCCGTCGGATCGGAGAAGAGCAGGGCGACCCGGCCGTCGCGTCGTACGTTCAACGCCTTCTGCGCGAACGCGAGGCAGGTGGTCACCAGCAGGGTCCCGTCGTCGCGACGCGCGACCGCCGTGGGCCAGGCCACCGGGGTTCCGTCCCGCCCCAGGGTGACGAACTCGCAGGTGCGGTAGGCGTCCAGGACGTCACGGTGCCCGGAGGTGGGTTCCGAACGGGAGGCGCGGTGGGCCGCGACCGTGTCGTGGTCGTGAAAGCCGTGGGAGGTACTACTGGGGGACATGCTCGGTTGCTCCAGGATCGATGCCGACAGCGGATACGACACCGTGGCCACTCCCTCTTGGCAGGCGCTTGGCGCTGACTTGCCACCCGTACGACGCCGGGGTTCCCGGGGCGGTCCGCGCTGTGGGGCCGGCACGCGGCGGACCGCTGTCGTGCACGCCGTACGACTCCGGCGGGGTCCCTCCGGGCCGCGCCGTCGCCCCCGCCCGAGACCGCGGCCCGGGGGGCCCGTACCTTCGTCTTCCTTCGGCGAAACGACAGGCGAATGCGCCCGCGTGCAAGCGCGCAGCACAGGGCCAGCCTCCGGCGGAAGGGCGCGGCGAACGGCCTGTCGAGGACCTGGACCGGGCGGCGGAGCGCGCGGCGCAGTTCACCGCGATCGACGAGGACTGGGACCGTCCGGGCTGCTGGACCGGCAGCGGCACTACCGCGTCCTGGCGGCCCTGGTCGACGCCGACGGCCAGCTGCCCGACATCGCGCCCGGCGTGCCGATGGACGGCGGACGACATCGGCAAGTGGCTCACGCAGCAGAAGCACCCGGCGCCGGCCGGCGGGCGACGGCGTCGAGGGCCGCAAGCTCCGAACGGAACCGGCCCTCTCAGAGGCCGAGTACTTCCGGGTGCTCGGCCAGCTCTCGGAGGTGGGCGCCCGGATCCGGCACCAGGCCGCGGCGGGCGAGGTCGAGCAGGCCGATGACGCCCGTCACCTCACAGGCCAGGGTGCCGTCCGCGCGGCGGATGTCCTGGCGCAGCCGGAAGGTCTTGCCCTCGCCCCATTCGAAGACGCAGGAGACGTCGACCTCGTCGCCGCCCTGGAGTTCGCGCCGGAACCTGAGCGTGCACTCCAGCTGGGCCGGGCCCACGCCCCCTGCCAGCAACTTGTCGCCCGGGATACCAGCCGCCCGCAGGACCTCCCACAGGGCGTGCTCGCAGTACTGGAGGTAGACCGCCTGGTTGAGGTGGCCGCGGGTGTCGAGTTCGTACTCGCGGACCGTGACACGCACGGTGAAGGGCGAAGAGGAGCGGGAAGGTGCGGCGGGGTCGTGGGGCGGCACGGCCGGGTCCCTTTCGTCGTCGGCTGTCAGCTGGTCGTGGTGCTGCGGTGCGGGCTGTACGGGGACCAGCACCATTGGCGCCAGTAGCCCTCCGAGACCCCCAGCCAGGTGCGCAGGTCCTCGGCGCTGTCCAGGAAGTCGTGCATGCTCATCAAGAGCCAACTGTGCACTGCCTGGCTGTCCCGGCAGTCCCCGCAGTGGCCGGAAGTGCAGCAGAACTGCACGGTCTCCAGGTCGGCGCCCCACGCGTTGAAGCCGGGCAGCACCGGGTTGCCGTTCGCCATGCGCTCCGCGTGGGCCTTGTGGTCGACGCTGATGCTCGGGCAGACGTCGTAACCGAAGGTCTTGCCGTGCGAGCGGCCCGTGATCAGGGTCTCGATGTAGTGCGGGTCATTGACGACGACCTGCGGGAACAGGTCCTTCACGCGCAGGGCCTCGTCCAGGAGCCGACGGCCCTCCAGGGCGCCGAGCGGGTGGTCGGAGCCGTACTCGCTGTAGAAGTTGAAGCTGACCAGGTTGCCGTTGTCGGCCATCTTACGGACGGTGTCCTCGATGTAGCGGATGCCGGGCTCGGTCAGGGCGAACACGAAGGTGGCCCGCGGGTCGCCCCGGTAGTTGTCCAGGGCGGTGTCGATCAGGCCCGAGAAACGACGGCCGTTGGGGTGGATGGCGCGGAGCTGGTCGTCGAGGGGGCCGCCGCCGAAGACGGAAATGGCCACGGCCACGTCCTCGAAGCCGTCCTCGGGCAGGGCGAGGAGCCCGTTGGTGGAGATGGTGACGTAGTCGAGCAGCTCCACGAACGGGCGGATCTTGTCGGGGACGAGGGTGGGCTCACCGCCGATGAGCAGGGCCGAGGTGACCCCGTCGGTCTTGAGGCGTTCGACGAAGTTCCGTACTTTGGCGAGATCCCGCTGGTCGGTGACGGCCGAGTCGAAGTCGTGGGCGAAGAACCAGCATCCGTCGCAGCGGATGTTGCAGGCACCGGTGAGGTGCACCTCGGTGTTGCGGACGGTGCGCCCGAAGCGGCGTAACGCGTCCAACCGGGCGCCCAGTTCCGGTTCCGCCGCGATCAGCTCGGTGACTCGCGCGCGGATCTCCTCCCGGGTGCGTGGGCGGCGTGGGCTCAGGGTGAGGTCGATCGGCTGGGCTGACATGCTGCTTCGGCTCCTGACGTGGGTGGGAAGGTGCTCAGGTGTCGATCGGTCGCCCGGGCGGTGTCAGGAGGGCAGGGTCAGGCCCATCTTTCTGACCTTCGCGCCGCCGCGCACCTCCCAGTCGTGCCGCGCCTGTTCGTTCGTACGGGTCCGCAGGCCCCAGCCGACCGCGATCTCGGCCTTCTTCGAGCCCGGGCTGCCGAAGACGTCCAGGGAGTGCGGCCACAGACGGTCCACCGCCGCCTGGACCTGCTTCTTGCCGTCGCGGTCCTTGACCAGGCCGCGCACGATCCGCGCGCCGTGCGCGATGTGCACCCGCTCGTCCTGGATGACGGTTCGGAAGGAGTCGGCCCACGGCCGGTAGCTGCTGACCGACATCTCCTTCAGCAGTTCCATCACCGCGTCCTCGATGAGCCAGGACACCACGCCGCGCTCGGCCCATGTCGTGCTGTTGTGGAAGTCGGCCGTCAGGAAGAGCTTGCGGCGCTCTTCCAGGGACTGCCGGGACATCTGCGAGGTGTCGACGCCGAGGTCGTTCAGGACGGCGCTGGCCACCTTGAAGTGGTTGATCTCCTCGGCCGCGCGCTCGCAGCAGACCTGCCGCTCCTCGGCGTCGGGCGCGAGCGGGTAGAAGACCCGGATGTAGTCGTCGGCTCCGGACAGCTCGCCCTCGGCGTGGATGAGCATCTGGCGCGTGGCCATGGACTGGTATTCCTCGGGCATGTCGTGGAATTCCTCGGGAGTGCGGACCACGATCACTTCGTCCTCTGCCGGCACCTTGGCCACCTCTCTTTTCGTGGGGTGTGTACGGGGCACAGGCGTGCGCGCGGCAATGCGCACGGGTTACCGGCAGGTATGGCCGCCGGGCGGCTTCACCCTGTCATCGCCGTGCACGGCCCGTCTTGCAGAAAACGGCCACAATCAAGCGGTACCTCTCCTGCCGTTTGGGCAGGCAGGAGAACGCTGGTGACCTCGCCGGGGACCCGGTCCACCCGGCCGCCTCCGGCGAGCGAAGCGGCGGCCGCACGGTGGCCGAGGAACTCGGCCGGGGTCAGCCCGGTCATGGCCTTGAACTCCCTCTGGAAATGCGGTTGGTCGTGGAATCCGCAGGCAAGCGCGGTCGCGCTGGCCGGGTGCCCCCGGGTCAGCAGCGCCAGGCCGTGGCGCAGGCGGGCCACCCGGGCGACGGCCTTGGGCGACAGGCCGATCTGCTCCTGGAACCGGCGTCGTAGCTGGCGTTCGCTCCAGCCGACCTCGGCGGCGACGCTGCCCACGGGCACGGGGCGTGGCCCGGCCGCGAGCAGCTCCCAGGCCCGCAGCACCTGCGGGTTCAGCTCCGGGCCGGTCACGCGGCCGCCGATCAGGGGGGAGGGGCCGACGAGCAGGGAGGTCAGCAGGCAGTCCAGGAGGGCGAATCGCTCGGCCCATCCGGGGGCGGTGGCGAGGGCGTCGGCCAGGTGCCGGGCGCGCCGGCTGCCGAGTACGGCGTCCAGGTCGGCCACCGAGTCGGTGAAGTCGCCCATGTCGACGGCCAGCAGCCGGTGGGCGGCCCAGGGAGCGAGGAAGACCTGCACCCCGGACGCGCGTCCGTCGTGCTCGCCGATTACGGCGCGGGTGTGCGGGCCTGCGAACAGGGAGGTGAGAGAGCGTGGCGTCCGGCCGTCAGCGCCCGCGGGGTCGCTGACGCGCACCGGTGGGCCGAACCCCACGAGCAGGTTCACCAGTCCACCGGGCAGCTCCAGCCTGCGGTGGGTCCGGCCCAGGTCGATGCGGTAGCCCCGGTAGCCCCGCACGCCCGGGCGCAGTCGCTCGTGCGGCCGTCCCCGGGCGATCTCCCAGCGGCCCGACGGACACGCCCACACCCGCATGCCGCCCCGCTCCGCCACGTCGGCACCCCCGGCACCATCCAAGCGTGACCAACCGGACGCGACCAGCACGGAACCGGCCAGTCCGGGCGGGATGGGGGTAAACCACCGGTCAGCCGCTGTCGGTGAAGCGTCGGCGCCCGGCAGCCGTACGGGAGTTGCGTAACGCGCTCACCACACCGGCTGTCTACTGGGCCCTGCCGCCGAAGTGGTCTCGGCGCCCGAGAACCGGGCTCCGCAACCCGTCACTTGGCCGGTCCCGAGGCGGGCTGACCAGCGAGATCCGCCTCGCCTGCGACGGGACCGGTCGCCCGCTCGCCTTCGTCCCGACCGGCGGGAACACCAACGACTGCACCCGGTTCGCCGCGGTGATGGAGGCGATACGGGTGCCCCGCCTCGGGCCGGGCCGGGCCGGCTCCGAACCCGGCCCGCTGTGGAGGACGTCGACGACGCCATCGAAGCGTGGCACGAACGCTGGGCCGGGGGTTCGCCATGCCGGAGGGCAAAGAGCCTGAGGCCGTCTGCGCACGGCAAGGGTGAATACGTCCCGACAGCCGGGCCCACGGGCACAGGCCTGCACCGCTTGCGGACCGCGGTATGACCGCACTGCACCTCGTTCACGTGGAAACGCCGACGCCTGGAAGGCAAGGCGGCCGCGCCGGGAACAACCGGTCAGGCCAGCGGGGTTGCACCGACCGAGGGGCCGGCGCCCCGCGGGCGGGGAACACGTAGGCCCCGACATCGATCGCCCGCACAGGAGCCGGGCCCCACGTCGCGGTACGCCCGCCGCACTCGGAACAAGACGCATTTCTGCAGGAGGACTGTTTCATGACTGACCGGCCCTTGACGCTGATGGCGGTACACGCCCACCCCGACGACGAGGCCACCGGAACCGGAGGGGTCCTCGCGCGGTACGCGGCGGAAGGCATCCGCACGGTTCTCGTGACGTGTACCGACGGCGGTTGCGGTGACGGACCGGGGGGTGTCAAGCCGGGCGATCCCGGGCACGAGCCGACGGCGGTCGCCTTGATGCGCCGTCAAGAACTCGAGGCGAGCTGTGACGTCCTTGAGGTCAGTGATCTGGAGATGCTGGACTATGCCGACTCCGGCATGATGGGCTGGCCGAGCAACGACGCCCCCGGATCCTTCTGGCGGACTCCCGTGCAGGAAGGCGCGGCCCGACTCGCGGACCTCATGCGGCACTACCGACCCGATGTGGTCGTCACCTACGACGAGAACGGCTTCTACGGCCATCCCGACCACATCCAGGCCCACCGCATCACGATGGCGGCGCTGGAGATGACCGAGCTGACACCGAAGGTGTACTGGACCACCGCGCCCCGCTCGATGATGCAGCGGTTCGGCGAGATCATGCGCGAGTTCCATGAGGACATGCCGGAGCCGGATCCTGCCGAGGCAGCCGCGATGGCCGAGATCGGCCTCCCCGACGATGAGATCACCACGTGGGTGGACACCACCACGTTCAGCGGTCAGAAGTTCGACGCGTTGGCCGCGCACGCCAGTCAGGGCGAGAACATCTTCTTCCTCAAGATGGGCAAGGAGAGGTTCGGCGAGTTGATGGGCATGGAGACCTTCGTACGTGTCCAGGACACCACCGGCGCGGCCATACCCGAGAACGATCTCTTCGCCGGACTGCGCTGATCCGCCCGCCCGTCGCCGAGTCGCCCGATCCCGTGCGGCCGGACGGGCACACTGCCTGGCTCCGCACTGCGGGTCACGGCCACGCAGACGGGCTCCACCAGGCGCTACAGCACTGGTACGGCCCGGCAGCACCATCCGACGCCGCGTCCGCGGAAGCATTCCGCTGGTAAGCCAGCTGCTGCCACCGTCGCGTGCGGTTCGGGGGTCAGAAGGGTGTGGGACCGGAGAGTCTTAACCCAGGTCGGCTACCGATGCGAGGACGTCCCGTCCGAGCCCGGCCAGCGCGGCTCGCGCATCCTGCCCACTGGCTGAGCCTCGCACGAGGCGGTCCAGCCCAGAGTCATAGGTGGTGACTCCAGGCCGGACCGCTGTCGACGGTGGGGCCTGTGGCTACTCGTCCTCGCCGTCGTCTGTCTCGTCGTCGCTGTGCGGGTTGCGCAACCGCCGCAGGCCCGGCGCCGCAGGGTGGGTGAAGGCATACTGCAGGCGGAATGGACACGGGGACAGAAGACCGCACCCCCGATCACCGAGCGGCTGGCCGACGGCGACGACGTGTGGCTAGCCGGGCTGGCCCCGTATGTTCCGCGCCCAATTCCCCGAGAACGCGGACGAACTCGACCGGACGCGCACCGATGTGGAGGCGGCCCTGGCCTGCTTCCGGCAAGTCGACGACTGCTGGGGCCAGTCCGAGGCCCTGCCGCTGCGTGCCCGGCTACGGCGGTACGACGGCGACCTCGACGGTGCGCTCGCCGACCTGCGCGAGGCAAGGTCGCTGGCGGACGAGTTCGGCTCGCTCAGCCCGCCGACACGGTCTTCGGCGACCTGCGCTGGATCGACCTGCACATGCGGCGCGGGGAAACCGACCTGGTGATCGCGTTGATCGACTCGGCCCGGCAGCGGGTGCTGCGCGCGCAAGCTCCGGCGATGCGGTTCCTGGTCGACGCGTGGGAGGCCGGCTTAGGGGTGCGCATCGGCGAGCTGGAACGGACACGGGAACTCCTCGACACAGCCGAAAGGCTCATCGGCGGCGCTGCGGACCCGGGACCTGCCCGTCCTGGCCCTCGTGGCGGTCCAACGGCCGCCCTCGCCGACGCGCTCGAACTGCATCACCAAGCCGCAGTCCGGCTCGGCGCAGCCTCTCGCCTACGCGGCGCGCACGACCTCACCGACCCGCAGGTGCGCGGCCTCACCCGCAGCGCGCGGGCCGCGCTGGGCGCAGACTCCTTCGCCGCAGCGTACGGAAGAAGCTGGGAGCTGGACCACAGGACGGCCGTGACCGAGGTCGACCCCGCCCGGCTGTCCCGGGACCATCGGACGCGCTGATCCACAACCAGCCACCCGGCCGGGTGAGCGACGTCGCGACCGGCGGCCCTGTGGCCGGGGTCCGTGACCAGGGCAGGGACTGCCGGGCGGCCCCTTCCGGCCTGCGGCCTTCCGTGGGGCTTCAGGGCGAGGGCGTGTGCGGTGCTGGGCTGGGGGCCGGGCTCCGGGTGAGGCGTCGCGTGTGCGTGGTGGTGGGCATGGGCCGGTCCGGCTCAGGGGCCGTTTCCCGCGCCAGACCGTTGAAGGTGGCGAGGACCAGGCGTTCGGTCTGGTCTTCGACGCCTTGCCGGTCGTCGATGTGTACGAGGCCGTCGATGAGCAGGACGGCCAGGCCGTGGATGGCGGCCCACACCACGAATTCGGCGCCCGGGCGGGCTCCCGGGGGCAGGTGGCCCGTATCGGTCAGACGGTCGAGTTCGGCGGTGAGCACGTCGTGCGGGTGGGGTGAGATGGCGGACTGCGCCGTTGTGGCGCCGCCGCGGAAGACGAGCCGGGCGACGGCCGGGTCCTCGACGGCCCAGGTGACATAGGCGCGCCCGCAGGCGGCGAGACGTTCGGGACCCTGCTCCGGCGCCGCGTCCATGGTGTCGCGCAGGCGATTCCCCAGCCGGGCCAGCACGACCTCGGACAGGGCGGATACGAGTGCGTCGCGCGAGCCGAAGTGGTGGTAGGCGGCGCTGGGGCTGACACCGACCCGTGCCGATGCCTCACGCAGCGACCAGCCGTCGGCGCCCCGCTCTCCGGTACGGCCACCCGTCGGCATGTGGTGCCGGCAGCAGGAGGTCGATCTACGCGGCGTGTCGTGTCGTATCCGAGGGCGCAACTCACGGAACCACACCTACGACGAATCTCCGGGGCGCCACCTCCGGTGCCCCGACAAGATACCCAAGGGGGCGGCACGCCTTGTCACAGGCGGGTGGCGAACCGGCCGTCGGGCAGTTTGCGCAGCCAGCATCTCGCCGATCTGCCGGGCCGTGATCGGTCCGGCGGCCTGCTGCACGGCGACGAAGACGCGCTGGTAGTCCCCGCGGGAGCATGGTCTCCTCCACATCCGCCGTCCTGCGCGCACGGGTGGGGAGGCAAGGCAATCGGGCTCGGTCGGCTGCCTCCGCCGCCGGCGGATCTTTCGCATCGCCATGCGGTGCTGCTCGTGGTGTGATGAAACGGGGGTCCGAGAAGGAGAGAGCGATGACCTCACCGGCTGCGGAGCGGAAGACCGTCGCGGGCCTGGTGTCAGTCCGCCCGTTGGCCGAGGCGGACCTCGATCAGGCCGATGAGATCTTCCGAGTCGCCTTCGGGACGTTCCTCGGGATCCCCGAGCCGAAGACGTTCTTCGCCACCGCCGATTACGTCCGCACACGCTGGGCGGCCGATCCGCAAGCGGCCTTCGCGGCGACGATCGAGGGTGAACTGGCCGGATCGAACTTCGCCTCCAACTGGGGCAGCGTCGGGTACTTCGGACCGTTGACCGTGCGTCCGGACCTGTGGGACCGGGGCGTCGGCAAACGCCTCATGGATCCGGTCATGGACTGCTTCGACACCTGGGGGAACCGCCACCTGGGCCTGTTCACCTTCTCGCACAGTCCCAAACACCTTGAGCTCTACCGCAAGTACGGTTTCTGGCCCCGATTCCTCACGGCCATCATGAAGAAGCAGGTCACGGGCAGCTCCGCGGTCCCCGGCCGGGTGCTGTACAGCGAGCTGCCTGCCGCCGAGCAGCCCGCCTGCCTCAGCGCCTGTCGCGCACTGACCGGGGCCGTGTACGAGGGCCTGGACCTGGAACGCGAGATCGTCGCCGTGCACGCGCAGGGACTCGGTGACACCATCCTGCTCCAGGGCGGCGGCTTCGAGCTCGATGGCCTGGCCGTCTGCCACTGCGGAGCCGGATCGGAGGCCGGCGAGGACGTGTGCTTCGTCAAGTTCGGCACCGTACGCCCTGGCCCGGAGGCCGCCGACCGCTTCGAGCGACTGCTCGACGCATGTGAGCAACTGGCGGCCGAGCGCGGGCTGGGTCAGCTGGATGCCGGGATGAACCTGGGCCGCCCGGATGCCTATCGACGCATGATCGACCGTGGCTTCCGCACCGGGTTGCAGGGCGTCACGATGCACCGGCCCAACGAGCCCGGCTACAGCCACCCCGACGCCTACGTGATCGACGACTGGCGCTGAGACGACCGCCCGCCAGGCCACCAGGCTTCACCTCCTGGTGCACCGCGCCGTCGCCTCGCCCGACCGGCCGGACGGCCTCGCTGTGTCGCCGGGTGTCGCGGCGTCCGACCTCGGCTGCAGGTTCTCGCGGCTCGTGCCACAGACCGAATTCGCTGACCAGCGCCCGGTCGCTGGCGTACCGCGTGATGCCGCCCGGGAGTTACTGGGCGTTTCATCCAGGTGGTCGTCGTCGACGAGGACACGGAGGGCTCCTCTCCGGCGTCGACGCGGAACTCGTCGTGCCGCACACCGGCTCATACGGCAGTGCGGCCGCGCTCTCGTCGGCGACTGCGGGCGTCACGGCCCGGGGTCGTCGTTCCGGAGGCCCGCCAGCGCCGCGTCCACGGCCGCCTCCGCGTGAAGCCGTGCGGTGGGGAAGAGCGAAACCGGACTGTCACCGGGGCCGATGAGAAGCTCGATCTCAGTGCAGCCCAGGATGATGCCTTCCGCGCCAGCGGCAACGAGGTCCTCGATGACCTTCTGGTAAGCAGTGCGCGATTCTTCCCGCACGATGCCGAGGCAGAGCTCCTCGTAGATCACTCGGTGGACGAGTGCGCGCCCGCCGGCATCCGGGATCCGGACCTCGAGCCCGGCCGCTTGCAGGCGGTCCCGATAGAAGTCCTGCTCCATGGTGAACGCCGTGCCCAGCAGTCCGACCCGGCGCAGCCCCGATGCCCGTACGGCGTGTGCGGTGGCGTCGGCCAGGTGCAGCAGTGGGATGGCCACCGCAGCATCGACGACGTCGGCGACCTTGTGCATGGTGTTGGTGCAGATCAGCACCAGGTCAGCGCCGGCTGCCTCCAAAGACCGAGCGGCCGCGGCCAGGATTTCGCCGGCATCCGCCCAGCGCCCCTGGACCTGCAACTGCTCGATCTCCGCGAAGTCCAGTGAATAGATCACGCACCGGGCTGAATGAAGTCCTCCAAGCCGGTTGCGCGTGAACTCGTTCAACAGCCGGTAGTACTGCGCCGTCGACTCCCAACTCATGCCGCCGATCAGCCCGATCGTCTTCATCGCCCCGCTCCTCACATTGACTCCGGGCGGCGTTCTGCTCACCACCCGAACATCCTGCCATAAGCGAAATAAGCGAAGAGCTCAAATTCCATAAGGTTTACTTTGAGGCGGTGGGCCTCGCGGCCGGGCCGATGCGTACCGCCGACGCGGGCTTCACGGGGACCTCCACCAGTTGGTGGTCGGCGAGTTCGGAGAGCGGTTCCTCGGTCCGGCGTGCGGGCAGCGGGGGCGCCGCGGTGGCATCGGCGCTGAAGGCGGTGGCCGGCTCAGCCTGCCGCAGGGCGGGAGCATGCCGGTGGGCAGCGGGAGGTAGTGCGGCGGGGTTGTGGACCGCTAGGCTGCCCGCCATGAGCGCGGTCGACTGGGGTGACGTACCGACCTGGATAGGCGCCTTCTTCGCAGCTGGGGCCGCAACAGCTGCCATATGGACACTGGCGAGTCAGCGCGCGCAGATCGGGGAGCAGCGCGCGTTCATCGCCATCCAGTCAGCCAACT
Organism: Streptomyces sp. NPDC127106; assembly: GCF_042677605.1. Lineage (NCBI taxonomy): Bacteria > Bacillati > Actinomycetota > Actinomycetes > Kitasatosporales > Streptomycetaceae > Streptomyces > Streptomyces sp. NPDC127106. Next base: position 64,632 of record NZ_JBHXTC010000020.1, read on the forward strand.
TGGCTCTCGAGCGCGCTGAACTGCAATCCACAGCTGAGGAACGCAAAAGGGAACAGGCACGGCAGGTCACGTTTCGGGCGCGGCTCGATGACACCGGCATCTGGCGGGCGGTGTTCGGCAATGAGAGCCGCGAACCAGTGACAGACGTATCGGTACGCATGGGCGGCGAGATGGAGTTCCCGCGGGCCCTTTCAGCGCGTTATCGATACGACAGCTCGGACCAGCGAACGGTGGAAGCGGCCGGTGACGTCGTGCAAGCCCCGTTGTCGGTGGTGGGTGCGAACGGACTGTACGTCTTCTTGCTGGAGTCACTTCCGGCCCAACGGGGCACTCTGGACGGCCCTATCGCTTGCTTCACTGACAGCAGAGGCACGCGATGGCGTCTGGATACGCACGGCGATCTGCGCGAGGTGGATCGCCGCTGACCGGAGCGAGCACCGCAAGCGTGCCCTGGGGCCAGGAGCTTCTCCACCACCTTGGTCGAAAATGACCTCAGCGGCCAGCCGTGAGCCTACGCCCTCTCGACACGTTTCGCGGTATGCCTGTCTGCAGGCAGTCCAGCAGGCCGCCGACGAGCTCGGCGTAGTGCGGCCGGCGGGCCGCTGGTGGTGGCGAATCCGAGAATGCTGATCGTGGAGGCTCCGGACGTGCTCCGGCTCCGCTGGAGAGCACGGTTCGACAGGCCCTCACTCGCATCGCCGTGTACGGATCGGCTTTGCCTCGGCCCCGTTCTGGCGTACCAGCACAGCGTGCTCGGAGCCCTTTGACGCCGAAACAGGAACGCCGGAACCTCGGCCTCCGCGACGGGGTCGCTGGGCGGGACCGGTTCGTATGGCGAGCGGCTCGCTCTGCAGGGCGCTCTCACGGACCTGTGGGCTGCTGGCGTCCCGCCCCTCGGGCGGCCGCGCTACTTCAACATCCCCGAGGACCTCGCCACGCCGGAGAGCGCACTGGAGCAGTTGGGTATGGATTGCCTGGCGCTCGTGGAGCTGATGTGCGTGCTCAAGGACGACCTGGGACTGGAGATCCCCTCCGGTGAGGAGATGCCCCTGCTCCACACTCTTCGCGCAGACCGTCGAGCTGATGGAGCAGGCGCAGGCAGGCACCTCCTCCGCCGCAGCGTGCGCGGATCGTGAAGCGGGCCCCGCGCCGTGACGGGTGCGGGCATCGCCGTCACCGGACGCGGACTGGTGACGGCAGCCGGCGTGGGGGGCGGAAGCGACGTCAGCGACCCTGAGATGGGCGATGTCCCGGTGCCGCTGAGTTGCGCCGTCGTCGGCTTCGACGGCCGGGCGGCAGCGGGCGCGCAGAGGATCGCGTAACGAAGGTTCGGTAATGACGCAACCGACCTTTCGGCGCACCCGATCCGTCCACCCCAGCGGGTGCCCCTGGCAGGTCGGCTTCCGGCGCCGGCGCAGTCCGAGTGCGTTCCACTCGGTCACGCTGGGGTGGTGATGACGGATGGGGCGCGCCCGCACCGCACGGAGCCCTGGCCGAACCGAGCCTCTTACAACCCACTTGAGCGGCGGCTCAGGACCTCCGCGACCCGGGAGAACCCGTCCGCGCCATGGCCGAGGTCCACGGCGCGGCGGGCCAGCGCCTCGGCGGCGCGCATCACGCCCGCGTCGATGCCATGCGCCTCGGACGCGTGCACGATGTGGGCCATGGAGGACACCGCCGACGTCAGCGGATTGCCCTCGCCCGAGTAGGTACCCTCGTGAACGTCCTCGGCGAGTTCATGGAAGAGCGGCGGCAGGATCGCGCCGATCCCCTGTGCGAACGGGGCCAGTTCGCGTGGCGAGATGCCTTCCGCGCCCGCTACCGCCAGCGCGTGCATGTAGCCGGTCATCGACGTCCAGAAGATGTCGAGCAGTGCGATGTCGTAGGCTGCCGCTCGGCCGATGTCCTCCCCCAGGTAGGTGTGGGTGCCGCCCAGGGTGTCGAGCAAGGCCTGGTGCTCGCGGTAGAGCTCCTGCGGGCCACTGTGGATGAACACCCCTTGCGCGGTGCCGATGGACCGCGTCGGCGTCATGATGGCTCCGTCGAGGTAGCGGATGCCGTGATCGGCGGCCCACCGCCCGGTGTCCCGGGCCCGGTCCGGGGTGTCGGCGGTCAGGTTCACCAGTGTGCGCCCCTTCAAGGCGGCCGTGACGGCCTCCTGGCGCAGCACCGCGTCCGTGGCGTCATAGTTGACCAAGCACACGATGGTCAGCGGGCTCGCCGCGACCGCCTCCGCGGCGCTCGTGGCCCCGATCGCGCCCAGCTCTACGAGCTCGCGGTCCCGCCCCGGGGTGCGGTTCCACACCGTGGTGCGCACCCCGGCGGCCACGAAGGCACCGGCCAGCGCCCGGCCCATCGGACCGAGCCCGATCACCGTGACGGAGGGCTCAGGAGAAGAAGACATGACGGAACTCCCTTGTACATAACATCGTTGAGTAAGCGTGGAAAAGGACCGAGGACGGGGAGCAGGGCGATGGCACGCATCCGAGTCGAGGATCCCGACATCTGTGGGGTGGCTGCGGCCATCGCCGTCATCGACGGCAAGTGGAAGACCCTGTTGCTGTGGCTGCTCGAATCGGGGCCGCACCGGCCCGGCGAACTGCGCCGGAAGGTCCCGGCGATCAGCGAGAAGGTGCTGACACAAGCCCTGAGGGAGATGGAGACGGACGGCCTGGTCCACCGCGAGGTGCACGACGTGGTGCCGCTGAAGACCGTCTACTCGCTGACCGGCTTCGGCCTCGACCTCTCCCGGGCGCTGGCTCCGCTCTCCGACTGGGGCCACCGCCGCCTGGACCGGCTCGCCGAGGAGGCCGCAGCGTCCTGAGTTGCGGCCGATCTCCTTTCCTGATCCGTTCCCTCGGCCACCACCAGGTTCTCCCGGAGCGCTGATGGCGACAAGTACCCACAAAAAAGTGGGTGTGTCGCCGGTCCGACAACTCGCACCAGACCCTCTTGCCGTCCGGCCTCTGGTGCGCACCACACCCAGCACACCGCCAAGGCGTCGAGCCGCGCGAGGCCCCACCCCAACTCGGGCCCAACTCGGGCCCAACTCAGCCCCGGCGCCGCCCTGACCGCCCCGCTGCTCACCGGCGCCGCCGACCGGCCCTCGCCGACGTCCCCGCTCCGACCGCTCTCCCCCACGCGACCTCAACGCCGCCGTAGAAGCCAGCCTCGCCAGCGAATCCCCGTCAAGACCACCGCGGCGCCACATTCGATCCTTCGTGAGGGGGTGCCAGACGGCGCACTGATCCAGTGCGAGACCAATGTGCACCCTGATACGCAAGGACTTGTCGCAGGGGGACGCCACGTGGCGATGGACGTGTGGGCACCTGTCTTTTCACTCGTGGGCGTCATCCTCGGCGGCGGCCTGACGGCGCTCTCCCAGCGCGCGCCACTCAGCGCTCCGCTGAGCGGCTGGAGGAGCGCCGCCAGGCAGCGGCCACCAGCGAGGCACGCCGGGCGGAGCAGATACAGGCGATCAAGGACTTCATCGCCTGCGCTCAGGATGCCGAACGGGCGGCCTACAGCCGGCCCGAGGCATGGGGCGGTGACGAAGACTGGAACAGTGTCGCTTCGGATGCCATGACCAGGCTCTGGATCGCTGAACGGCACCTCGTGCTGCTCAGCGACGCGGAGCTGCACGCCCCCGTGCACGCGTACGGTCGGGCACTCAACCAGGCAGTGTGGCGAGAGATCGGCGACGTCGAGGTCAACGAGCACCTTGAGGAACACAAGATCGCCTTCATGGCCGCAGCACGCGCGAGCCTCACCTCCCCGTGAGTCCGAGGAACCTGGGTGAGTCTCGTTCCTTCAGGAGCTACCAGGTCGAGCGGCCTCCAACTCTTTCGAGCACGGACTCCGTTTGCTCGGACGGCTGTCCTGGGCGGAGCTCTGTGAGCGAGAATGCTCGGCATGACGACGTGAAGAGCACCGGCCAGGCGACAGCCCTGGCGAAAGGTCGGGGGCTGGGACACGACCCCCGACGGCGATCGACGAGTCTGCGCCACCTGCGGAACGCCCGTCGGTTCGTACCAGTATCGCTTCCATCCGCCCGAGTCCTCGATGTTCGAGCGCTGCATCGGACTCGCTTGGTGTGCAGGTTGCAGGATCTACTCCGGCAACCTGGTGTACGTCCCGCGGAAGCAAGTTCTGGTCGACCTCCTCGCCTCTGTTCCCCCTGAGCAGCGAGAGCGGCTGCTCCGTTCGGAGACGCGAATGATCGAGTTCCTGGACCGCCAGGCCCGACGCGGCAGGGGTTAAGGTCGGCGGCTGGCCGCGATCAGGAGGAGCCGCTTGCCCAGCGGCGAAGGCAGCCCGGCCGGCCGGTCATCTGGTCGAAGAACCCCGCGTCCCCGCCGAGCCGGACCAGCAGACCGGCGCGGGCGAGGCGGCCGAACACCCATGGTCAGTGTTGCCTGTCAGTGCAGTCCGCTGTAGGCGGCCATGATGATCTCCATGCCGCGGTTGTCCTCCTGCTGGTCCCGGTCGATCATCTGGTTCATGACGTAGGCCACGGTCATGCGTGAGCCGGGGTCGCTCGCGACGAGCGAGCCGCCCCAGCCGCCCCAGCCGAAGGTGTTGCCGAACTTGCCGAAGCCCGCCGTCCAGCACATCGGCGTCCCCAGGATGCGGTCCTCACCGCGGAACACCTCCTGCCACGCGGGCTCGCACCCCTGGGGGGACAGCAGCCGCACCCCGCCGGCCGTTCCCTGGTTTGCAAGTACCGACTGGATGAGGGCGACGGAGCGAGCGTTGCCGAAGCCGTTGACCGCAGGGATATGCGCACGGCGCCAGGCCACTGAGTTGGCGTCCTTGACCCGGATAGCGGCACCGGTTCCAACCCGCGCTACGCCGTCCGGTCCGGGCGGTGCGCTGGCGGCGTACTCGTCGGTCAGTGATGGCGGCGGGATGAGCGGTGCGACACGGTGGTCGTGCTCAGCGGAGAGCCCGATGTGGAAGTCCGCGCCCAGCGGCTTGGTCACCTCCTCCGCGAAGAACTCGCCGAGGCTGCGGCCGGTGATGCGGCGGACGATCTCACCCACGAGGAACCCGAAAGTGAGCGCGTGATAGCCGGCGGCCGTCCCGGGTTCCCATACGGGTGCCTGCGCGGCCAACCCCGACGTCACGTTCTCCCAGTCGTAGAGGTCCTCGACCGCCGTCAGCCCGGACAGGTCCGGCAGCCCCGCCGTGTGGGACAGCACGTGCCGCACCAGCACGTTCTCCTTGCCGGCCGCGGCGAATTCAGGCCAGTAGGCGGCGACCGGCGCGGACAGATCGAGCGCGCCCCGGTCGGCGAGCATGAGCGCGCACAGGGCGGTCATGTTCTTGGTCGTCGAGTTCACACCGGTGAGAATGTCGCGCTCCCACCTGACACAGCGGTCCGCATCGGCGTACCCACCCCAGAGGTCGACCACCGGCTCGCCGTCCAGGTAGACAGCGACCGAGGCGCCCACGTCGTCCTTGCCGAGCGAAGCGGCAAGGGCTGCACGGACTGCGGCGAACCGCGGTTCGCACAGTCCTTTAATCTCAGTCATGAGCATAAGCCTCAGGCCATGCCGGGGCTTCCTACCCAACACTTCCCGCACTGGTTTTGTCGGGCGATGGTTGCTCCGACAGGGCACACCCTGGATCCACTCGCCCGAGCATGTGCGAAGCATGTGCGTCACGAGAGTCCGACCGGCGACCGCCAGAGTGCCGCGCTCGGAGAGCGGACCCGGCTCGGGAAGGGCCGTGAGAAAGGACGGATGCGCGTGCTGGAGCGGCTGAATCAGGCACTGGACCACCTGGAGGCCTGCCTCGACCGGGAGGTCGACATGGCCGAGGTGGCCCGGATCGCCGCGGTGTCGGAGTACCACTTCCGGCGGCTGTTCTCCACGCTCGCTGGGATGCCGCTTCCGGTATACGTGCGGCGCCGGCGGATGACGCTCGCCGGGGCCGAGGTGCTGGCCGGGGAGCTGACGCTGCTCGATGTCGCGGTGCGGTACGGGTACGGCTCGGGCGAGGCGTTCGCGCGGGCGTTCCGGTCGGTGCACGGCATCGGGCCGGGCGAGGCCCGGCGCACGGGTGCGGTGCTCACGGCGCAGCCGCGCATGTCCTTCCGTGTCGTCGTCGAAGGAAATACGACCATGCGGTACCGGATCGTGGAGAAGGAGGCGTTTCGGCTCGTCGGCAGGAAGGCCCGGGTTCCGCTCGTGCACGAGGGGGTCAACGCGGCCGCCGCGGCGCACGTGGAGAGCCTGGACGAGCAGGCGGTCGTACGGATGAAGGAGCTGGCCGGCCGGGAGCCGGAAGGGATTCTGTCGGCGGCGGTGCACCTGAGCGACAGTCGGGAGGAGGGCGCCGAGGTGGACTACTGGATCGGCGTCGTGACCGGTCCCGACGCGGCCGTCGAAGAGCTCGACGCCCTCGACGTGCCAGCCGGGACCTGGGCGGTCTTCGACAACCACGGGCCCTATCCGAACGCCCTCCAGGAGCTGTGGCGGGACGTGTTCACGCAGTGGTTCCCCTCGAACCCGTACGCCAGCCGGCCAGGTCCGGAGCTCCTGCGGACGCAACCCGTGGAAATCGGCGCGGAGACCGACTCCCAGCTGTGGATCCCGGTCGAGCGGAGCAGCGCGAGCGCCGGAGCGTGACATCCGTTCGGGCAGTCCGGCCTCGAACCAGAGGCCGGGGACGGCGTCGACGGGGGCGGTGACGGCCTGGTACAGCCCGGCGGCGGCGGAGAGCGGGGCCAGGAACCGCGTGGCGCCGCCGCCGAGCAGGTCGGCGGTGCCGGAGGTGACCAGGGCGTCGAGGGACTCGGGCCGGGCGGTCGCGACGACGGCCGTGGAACAGGTCGGCGTCGGCCTCGGTGAAGGCGGCCAGGCCCCGGAACGGACAGCCGGGCCGCAACACCCGCTCGTCCATGAGCGGCACCGAGGGGATCAGGTGGGCGGTGGTGGCGCCGGCGGTGCGCTCGGCAGCCACCGTCATACCGACGACCCGGCGCTGTTCGTCGTCCCCCAGACGGGAGAGCCGCTGAACCCCGGGGAGATCCAGGCTCCCCGGCCGCCGTCTCCATCTGCAGTCAGCCGACGCCCTGCGGGCCGCGGAGCGTGCCCAGCATCCAGACGCCTCCAGCGGCAACGGCCGGCTGCCCTCGACGGGACGGTCCCGGCGGAGCAGGGCGACGTCACCGGTGTCGTCGTCGTTGATCCGGCGCCACGCGACGACGGTGGCACGGGCGGTGCGCAGCGCGACGGTGTCCTGGTCGCGCAGGATCGGGAAGTCCAGCCGTACGAGGGCGCGGAAGCGGCGTCGGGGGCACCATCTGGAACTCACAGGCTCCTTCCCCTGCCATGGCTCCGTCGCCTACACCGCCTGGGTCGAGTGCCTCCTGTACGCCGAGCAGCCGTTGCTGTTCAGCGGGGTGAGGCCGAAATGGGTCAGCGTATGAAGGGCTGTTCTTCCGCTCACTCGTCGAAGTGGAGCTCAGGTCGGGTCCAGAGGGTGAGGTCGCTGCTGGTGGCGACCGCCAGGGTCAGGCCGGAGGGAGAGAACCCGGCCGCGCGGAGTTCTGAGTACTCGGAGTGGAAGACGTGCCACCACGTTCCTCCCGCGGGGCCTTTGTGGGACCCGCCGTCGGCGGAGAGGATGACGCGGTCGTGGGGCCACTCGGGGCTGACGACGTCGAGGGTCCAGCCGTCTGGTGTGGTGCTGTGCAGGCCGCCCCCGAAGAGCCCGGCGATACGCACCGGCGTGCCCGCGATCGGGCCGAGCCCGGGGCAGGTGAGCTCCGGCGACGCGTCCGGAGTGCTGGTGTCGGGGTCTGGGTCCCGGTCGCGGGCGACCTTCTCGCCGGTGACCGCGTCGAAGAGTCCGTGGCCGTCGCTGGACACGACCATGACGAGGTCGTGCCCGCTGTCGGGATGGACGGCGAAGCCAATGCCGAGCAGACCCCCGATGGGGGTCCTGTGGTCCAGCACCGGCTGCCACGGCTCCGGCGCCGGCGTGACGGTGGCGGCGGTGTAGCGCTCGCGCAGCTTCTGCTGGTACTCCGTGATCAATTCGTCTCCTCGGGGCTGTCGCCACAAACGATCTCAAGATGCCAGGAACGATGCACCTTCGGTGCCAGCTGTCCTGCTCCCGCCGCCCCCTCGAAGGGCGGGTCGGGGCGGCTCAGGTGCGTGCGCCCGACCGCTGGTCCGCCTGTCGGGGCTGGTTCAGGTGGGTTCCGGGGGTGTGGCCGAAGGTGCGGCGGAAGACATCGATGAAAGCGCTGGCGGACGACCAGCCGCACAGATGCGCCACGGTGGTGACCGGGGTGTTCTCGGCGAGCAGGACCAGGGCGTGGTACAGGCGCAGTTGGGTGCGCCACTGCGGGAAGGTCATGCCGAGGTCGGCTTTGAATTGGCGGGAGAGCGTGCGGTCGCTGGCGCCGATCGCCCGGCCGAGTGCGGCCAGGGTGCGGTGGTCGGCCGGGTTCGCCTGCAGGATCCGGCAGACTGCCGTCAGCTGCGGGGCGGTCGGGGTGGGCAGGTGCAGGGGCTCCTGGGGTGAGGCCCGCAGCTGGTCGAGCAGCACGGCCCGCAGCCGGCTACGTTCGGGGCTGTCGTCGTGCGGGGTGTGGGTGTAGGCGAGGATCAGCTCCCGCAGGAGGGGGCCGACCGCCAGGACGGTCGGTCGGTCCAGGCCGAGAGGGTTGTCGCTCGCAGGCAGCCCGACGAGGTGCAGTTCGAGTTCGCCGTGGGCCTGGTGGGCGTGGACGGTGCCGGCCGGCACCCAGATGGCGCGGGTGCCGGGCGCGATCCACGAGCCCGTGCTGGTCGTCACGGCCAGCACGCCACGGCCCGCGTAGACGATCTGGTGGTCGTCGTGTCGGTGGGCATCGATGGCTGTTCCGGGCGCCAGCCACTGGGTGCGGGTCGGCGCGATGGGCTCATGGCGGATTTCTGTCACTGGTTGGCAGATTACCGGAAGTGCGACACATCGAACGGCGGCGACCATGGCGATGTGCCGCGGCTCCGCCGTTTCACCCCTTGAGCCGTCTCAGCCACTGAGGAGTCCCCCGATGAGCAGTACCTTCCGGATACCCCCGCTCGCCGAACTCCGCTGGCGTCGCAGCGCGAAATGGCGGACCTTCCCCCACGACGTGCTCCCGCTCCCGGTCGCCGAGATGGACTTTCCCCTCGCCGAGCCGGTCGCCGCCGCCCTGCACCGGGCCATCCGCCACTCCGACACCGGCTACGCGGCGCCCACCGCCGATCTCGCCAAAGCGGTCGCCGGCTACGCCCACCGCACCTGGGGCTGGCTGATCGACCCCGAGTCTGCGTACACCGTCGCCGACGTCGGGATCGGCATCGTCGAGACCCTGCGCCGTATCGTTGCTCCCGGCGACAGCGTGGTGATCAGCCCGCCGGTCTACGAGCCGTTCTCCTGGTGGGTGCAGGAGGTGGGCGCCCAGGTCGTCGAGGCGCCACTGACCGAAGCGCCCCTGGCTGACGGAACCGTACGGGGTCCGCGTCTGGACCTGGACGCCCTGGAGCGGGCCTTCGCCCGCGGGGCCAGAGCGTATCTGCTGTGCAGCCCGCACAATCCGCTCGGCCTGGTGCATCCGCGCGAGGACCTGGTCGCGCTCGCCGAACTGGCGGACCAGTACGGCGTGTTCGTCCTCGCCGACGAAATCCATGCTCCGCTCGTGCTCCCCGGGGCGGAGTTCGTCCCCTTCCTGTCGGTGTCGGACGCGGCCGAGCGCTGGGGCTTTTCGTTCCTGTCCGCCAGCAAGGGCTGGAACCTGGCCGGACTCAAGGCCGCCACGATCATCACCGCCGACCCGGCGCCGCAGCGGTACGTCGACCGCATGTCGCCCCACAGCCTCTACCGCACCGGACACCTGGGGGTGATCGCCACCGTCGCCGCCTTCAACGACGGCGACCCCTGGCTCACCGAGGTCCTGGACGTCCTCGACCACAACCGGATCCTGCTCGCCGAACTCCTCCGCAAAAACCTTCCCGCGGCGCGCTACACACCGCCGCAGGCCAGTTTCCTGGCTTGGATCGACTTCCGCGCCCTCGGCTGGGGCGACGACCCCGCCGCCCGCATCCTCGACACCGCCAAGGTCGCCCTGAACTCCGGCCACCGCTATGGCTTCTCCGGCTTCGCCCGGCTGAACTTCGGCTGCGCACCGGAGACCCTCACCGAGGCCGTCACCCGCATCACCGGGTCGGGGGTCGTGTAGGACCCGCTGCACGAGCCGGACCCGTACGAGAAGTCGGTCCCGAGCGTACGGCCTCCGCGCCGGCTGGCCGCCCCCGAGGGCGGCCAGGGGACGATGATGCAGTTCTCCAGGGGCAGTGCCCAGGAGTCCTTGTCGGCGGGTGAGCGCCGCGCCTGCCGCGCCCGCCGCGCCGAGGTGCAGGTGTACGGCTTCGGGAGTGACGCTCCAGCCGACCCCCTGCCCGGGCACGCCCGGTGTCAGCACTGGTTCAACGACCTCGCGGAGCCCTAAACGGCGCGCTCTTGAACGGGGTCCGAGGATTCCGGGTGATCTGGGTCATCGGCCGGGGCGGCGGCACGCAGTGCCGCCTCGACCCGGCGGTTGCTGGTCATGGTCGCGGTGACGGTGGTCATGGTCAGGAGGAGACCGGCGGCGGTGTAGAGCGGGGTGCGCACGTCGTAGGTGGTGGCCAGCCAGCCGCCGAGGAAGGCGCCGAACGGGGCGGCGCACATCGCGAGCATGCGGGAGGTGGAGGCGACCCGGCCCATCAGGTGGGCGGGGACGATCGCCTGTCGGAGGGAGGGGCCGAGCACCATCGTGGCGCCCATGCCCGCTCCGCAAACGGCGAGTGCGAGGCCGGCGACGTACGGGTTCGGGGCGGCGGCAAGGCCCAGGATGGCGCATCCCTCGACTGCGGCCGTGCAGGTCAGCGCGGTGCCGGTGCCGAGTCGTCGGCCGAGGAAGGAGGCGATGCCCGCGCCGAGCAGACCGCCGGTGGCCTCCGCCGTGAGGAGCAGGCCGAAGCCGAAGGTGTCGATGCCGAGACGATCGTGCGCGAAGAGGGCGAGTACGGTCTCCACGGCGAGGAAGGCGACGTTCCCGACCGCCGGACGCAGCGCGAGCCCGAGCAGCAGCTGATCCCGGAATACGTATGAGGCGCCGGCCCGCGCCTGCCGCAGCAGCGACTCACGGGCCTGCGGTACGGGCCGGGGTGCGGCGGGCAGCGACCGTACGAGCAGTGCGGAGAGCGCGAACGAGACCGCGTCGGCGAGCAGCGGGACCGCCCGTCCGAGCGCGAGCAGGGCACTGCCCGCGGGCGGTCCCGCGAAACCGGACGCGGCGGTCTGGGTGCCGCGCAGGCGGGAGTTGGCGCGCTCCAGGAGCGCGGGGTCGCGGCCGAGCAGATCCGGCAGATAGGCCGTGGCGGCCGTGTCGAAGAAGAGCCCGCCGAGGCCGAGGAGGAAGGCGACGGCCGCGAGCAGGGGAATGCTCAGCACGTCGAGCGCGGCCGCTGCCGCCGGTATCGCGAGCAGCACCGCACGCGCCGCGTCCGTGACCCACATCGTGCGCCGACGGTCCCATCGGTCCACCAGCGCACCGCCCAGCACCCCGAACAGCAGCCACGGCAGCGTTCCGGCGGCCGTGACGACGGCGAGCGCCATCGGATCCCGCGTCAACGTCAACGCGAGCAGCGGCAGCGCGGCGTGCGACACCCCGTCGCCGAGCGAGGACACGGTCTGCGCAGTCCACAGCCGTCCGAACCCGGTCGGCAGCTTCCGAACGTCTGAGGTCACTTGGCGTCCCCTTCGGCCTGCTCGCGCGATGCCGGGTGGAACAGTGCGAAGACGAGTGACGCGTCCGGCAGCGACGGATCGGACAGCTCCCGGTACTCGTCCGCCAGTGCCTGCAGCCGCGCCCCCAGCTCCGCGAACTGCTCCTCGGTGAGCCGCAGATGCACCATCCGTACGTGCCGCTCGGCATCCGCCGGCGCTGCCTCCAGGTCCGCCACCGCGTGCCGCATCAGTACGTCCGGGCCTCCCTCGCCCGGGTCCGGCAGCACGATCGCCCGCGCGGCCATGGCGTAGTACCGCTCGGTGACCCCCCGGACCTTCCGCGTTCGTACCACCTTCACCAGGCCGGCCCGCTCCAGCAGCCGTACGTGGTAGCTGGAACTCCCCTTGGCAAGGCCCACTCGTTCGGCGATCTGCGTGATCGTCGCGGGCTCGAAGCGGAGCACGGCCATGATGCGGTGACGCGTGAGATTGGAGACGGCGCGTAGCTGCTCGTCAGTGGTGACGTGGAACGTCTCGGGAAGATCATCGGTAGACATGCCCCCAATGGTCAACACTTCTTGACCATAAGGCAAGGGAGTTTTGATTCGGCTTACGGAATCGACTGCCCAGCACGTGACGCGTTCGCTCCCGCACTACGACCGACGGCAACCACCTGCCCGCCGGTCGGTGAAACTGTGGTGATCGCGCCGCTGACCGCGCATGTGCGCACGCTGTACCTGCTGGCGCAGGAAGCGAAGGCGGTCGCTGACGCTCCGGAGTGGTTGGCCCGTGCCCGCGACGCCTGGGAGATGCAGGCCACGGCCGGCTTCGTGGGGTTCGTTCGTCTCGTCCTGCCTGGACGAGCACCTCGGGACGGAACCCGCTCGCGTCGCGCTCACGCTGCACCTCTCGGCGTGCTGCCGTAGCGCACAGCGGGCAGTTGCTCGGCCGGCTCCCGCGCAGGGGCGAGCGTCGACAGGGCAGATAGCAGGTCGGTTCCGTAGCGGTCGTGTTCGGGCGGACGCTCGTCCTTCGGCTCAGGCCGCGGCCCCGGCGTGGCCCCCTGCGGCGCCGGGTGGTTACGCGGCCGCCGCGGCCGCATAGGCGTCGGCCAGGGCGGCCGCCACCGCGTCCGCGAGCAGATCGGCGGCGCCCGCCCGGCGAGCCAACACGACACGGCTCGGCGGGTGGCCGTCGACGGGGACGAAGGCGATGCCCGGGCGGGCGTGCCGCCGCGCGGCCCCGGCCGGGAGCAGGCCGGCCGCCCCGTCCCAGAGCACCGCGTGCAGGCACTCCTCCGCGGACGTCACCACCGGCCCGGTGGAGTCCTCCTCGGCCGCGAGCCAGTACGCACGCCAGCGCGCGTCGGTCCCGGCCGGCAACCGGAAACGCGGGCGTCCCGCGAGCTCCGTGACGTGCAGCCGCGGTCGGGCGGCCAGCGGATCGTCAGCGCGCAACGCCGCCACCACGGGCTCCACTCCAAGCGGGCGTATGGCCAGTCCGGCGGTGTCGAAGGGGAGCCGGGTCAGTGCGAGGTCGGCGTGCCGCTCACGCAGCCCGCCCGTGGGATCGGTGACGGGCGCCTCCCGCAACCGGACCCGCAGCACGGGGTGGGTGGTCCGCAGTACGGCCAGCGCCGCGTGGCTGGCGTCCAGACCCGCCCCGGCAACCGTCCCCAGGACTACCTCTCGTTCGGATTCCGCGGCACGCACCCGCTCGCGGGCGCGTTCGGCCCGCTCCAAGAGGTCGCGTGCCTCGATGAGCAGGACTTCCCCGGCCGGGGTCAAGCGCGCCCCAGTCGGAATCCGGTCGAAGAGGCGGCACCCGAGGTCCGTCTCCAGTTCCCGGATCCTGCGACTGAGGGGCGGCTGGGCGAGGTGGAGCCGCGCGGCCGCCCGGCCGAAGTGGCCCTCCTCCGCCACCGCGACGAAACAACGCAACGCTCGCAAGTCCATGACCGGCCACGATACCGAGAACGGCACCACGCCTGCGAAACCGGTCTTGGACGCAGCAGGGGGATGCACGGTGAGCTGGATCCGTTCCCGGAACCACGCACCTCCCGGACCTCACCTTTCGCAAGGAGTCCCCATGTACGCCCACCCCGACGACCTGCACCGCGCCCGATCCGTCGGCGCCGCCGCCGCGCCCGAGTTCGCGGCCTGGCTTGCCTTCCAGAACGCGGTCGACCGCGAGGACGGTGCGGTCCCGCGCCGCTACCGCGAACTGATCTCGGTGGCGGTGGCCCTCGTCACGCAGTGCGCGTACTGCCTCGACGTGCACACCGCCGCGGCCCGCCGGCACGGCGTCACCGCCGAGGAACTGGCCGAGACCGCCTTCGTCACCGCCTCGGTGCGCGCCGGCGGCACCCTCGCCCACGCCCTGCTCGCCGATCGCCTCTACGAACACCACGGCGAGAGCGCCCACTCACACGGGTGAGGACACGCTCAGCCAGGAACACCCGCGGATCCGTCCTCGCACGGGCGCGGCGGAACCCGCCGTACGCACAGACCCACGAAGGGCGTCAGTCCAGGGGTACGGCCGCGAGGCGTTCGAAAGTCTGGACGCAGAGGCGGTTGCCGCGTTGGGTGAGGGTCATCGCGCCGTGGGGCATGTTCACGGCGCTGGCGGGCAGGGTCCACGCGGTGCGGCGCCTTTCGACGTCCACCGCGGCGACCGCCTGTCCGCCGCCGCCGACCGCCCCGTAGAGCTCGCCGCGGAACGGAGCGGGGATCGCAAGGGCCGTGAAGTGCGGGCCCGGAGCATGGGTCCAGACCTTCTGCCCCGTCGTCTCGTCGTAGGCCTGGAGTGCCCCGGCCGGGACGTACACGAGCCCGTTGACGCACACGGGAGCGTTCAGCAGCGTCAGCGAGTTCTCCGGCTCCAGCTTCCAGGCGACGGCGCCCGTCGCCAGGTCCACCGCTGTGATCGACTCCTCGATGTCGAAGGCATGGCGCTCCGAGGCGACCGGCGGGTAGATGCCGCCCGCCTCCGTAGGTGACGCGGCCTGCTGATCGGTGCGTACGCGGCGGGTCCAGAGCAGGTGGCCGTCACGTGCGTCGACGGCGAAGATGCGCGCGGGGTCTGAGCAGATCAGGCGGCCGCCGGACACGATCGCCGACATCGTGAGGGAGCTGTGCGGCTCCCAGAACGCACCCTCGATGCGGTGACGCCAGCGCGGTCGCCGGGCACCCAGGTCGTACGCCAGCAGCCAGGGCTGGGTGCGCTCGTCGTCAGAGTCGTAGTAGGCCTTGACGTAGAGGCACTCGGCGTCCGCTGTCAGGAGGCTGCTGTAGAGGCTGAGGGCGCCCAGCACGTCCGGGCCGGCCGAGCCGGGGGCGAGGCTGCCGGTGCCCGGGTCGATGTGGCCCGCGCCGGGGTCGCCGGAGTCGAAGGCCAGGCCGGCGAGGCGGCCGGCGGCGAGGGCCAGGTCGAGGCTGGTGGCCCGGGTCTGCCACAGGTCGCGGCCGTCGGCGGTCGACATGCCGCGTAGGGCGTCACTCCCGTGGACGAGGACCTCGGCAGTTGCCAGGGGCGGGGTGGTGCTCAGGGGAACGGGAACCGACCGCAGGGGCTGGGGAGCCGTGCCGGGCGGACGGCTGGTGGCGGACCGGCCGGGTCCGGGTGCCGCCGCCCGGTTGCCGGAGCCGGGACGGGCACCGGTCAGCCAGAGCGCCGAGACGCCCGCGCCGGTGAGGGCGGCGGCCGCCGTGCCCGCGAGGACGGTCCGGCGCGAGAACGTGCGGCGTGGAGCTGGGTCGCGCAGCGGCACGGCGCCGACCGCGGCGACTTCGCCGATCCGGCGGGACATGTCGGCGAGCAACGCGTCCGGCAGCAGATCGGCGAACTCCCCGGCGTCGAAGGGCCCCCAGAGCTCCCGCAGCCGCTGGGGGGAGGGACGGTCACCCGGCTGCGGCGAGAGACAGCTGGAGAGGGTGTCGCGGAGCCCGTGCGGTAGGCCTGTCAGGTCGGGTGCCGCGCCGGCCCGCAGCAGTCGCAGCGCGTCCTGCGCCGTGCCACGGGCGTCGTACGGGCCGTGCCCGGTCGAGGCGAAGACCAGGACCGCGGCGAGGGCGAACACGTCTCCCTCCGGCCCGTGCTGGCCGCCGCTGGCCTGCTCGGGCGACATGTACGCCGGTGTTCCCGCCACCTCCCCGGCGGCGGTGAGAGCGGGACCGCCCGGGCCCGTGCGAGCCCGAAGTCGATGAGGTACGCCGTGGCCAGCCACGGCCGTGCCGCGTCCGGGTCCGCTCCGAGGAACACGGCCGTGTGCTCTGCGCCGAGGCCCGCACCGCCTCGGCCTCGAGGAGCAGGCGGTCCCGGAATCCGGGCCGGTCCCGCAGGTCCGCCCGTACGGTCTTGACGGCGGCCAGCCGGCCTCCTGGGGTGCGCGCCAGGAAGACGGTTCCGATGCCGCCACCGCCCAGGCGGCCGACGAGAACGTACGTTCCGAGCTGCTCGGGGTCGTCAGGCAGGAGGGGTAGGAGCGAGGACATGGCTGGTGGAGCCCCTTCTCGGCGACGGTGCGGGATGACGGGGGTACCAGTTCGGGCGGCCGTGGGTCAGTCGGCCGCGACCGCGACGAACGGCCGACGGCTGGCCGATCAGCAGCACGGCGGGGGCCACGGCGAGCCGGAACGGATCGTGGGTCTCCGCTGCCGTGGCTTCACGGGCGATCCGCTCCCGCAGTTCCGTGTCGCGCAGCAGCTCGGGGCGGATGGTCTTGAGAGCCACCGGGTGCCGACCGCGGCGGGCGAGGTAGACCGTCCCCATACCGCCGGATCCGAGCACTCCCAGGATCCGGTAGCCGCCGAGCTGCGCCGGCGCGCTGCTCGGCAGGGGGGCAATCGCCGGTCTCATGCCTGCGATCGTATGCACGATCGTCAACAGCCGGTTGGAGGAGCCGAGTTACTGCGTGGCTTCTCGTCAGTGGCCCGCTCCTCCAGGTCCCCCGGCCCACAGCGGTTCCGCTGTGGTGTGTTCAGCGCCCGAGAGGCGTGCCGCCGTGCTTCTCCCGCCCGAACCCGCCACGGCGGCGGAGCCGGTGGCTGGGAGCGGAGGCGACCGCAGCGTCGAGGGCCGCTGACGGAGGGCTGGCCGTCCGGACGACGACCTCTACCTCCCGACCGACCCTCGGCTCTGGCCCGGCGGCGTCAGCGAGCCGGCCACGGGCCCTTCGTGCCCCCGTCAGCAGCGGCGCATGGAGCGAAGTCGGAAGCGAAACCAGCCATCGGCAACGCCGTAATATTCGCCCGAGGCTGACAATGAATCAGGCACCGGACGGGATGGAAGCGACGATGCTCAAGAAGGCACGCGGTAAGGCCGCAGGTCTCGCACTGATACTGGCCCTGGCCGGCTGCTCGAGCGACGGCGACAGCGGGGACACGGGCGGCGGCGCGGGCGGCGCCTCTGGCGGCGCCTCTGGTGCCAGCGCCGCCGCCGCGCCGCTCAACCCGTCCCAGCTGGCCCAGGCCATTCCCGGCAAGCTGGCCGCTCCCGAGGGTTGGAAGGGGCGTGAACCGCGCGTCCTCAACGGAGGTGAGGCCCAGAAGCACTGCCAGCTGGCGGCCCGCTTCAGCTGCGCCGGGCTCACTGGGATGGCGAACACCCAGATTTCGGCGTCGTACGACACGGACGTGAAGTTCGAACTCCTCGCCTATGACTCCGTCGAGAACGCCAAGGCGGGTATGAAGACGCTGGTGGCCGACACCCGCGAGGGCGCGAAGGCAGACACGCTCAAGCCGCTGACCATTGACGTGGGCGCCGACGAGACCGATGCCTACGCAAAGGAGAACCGGACCAACGCGGCGCTGCGTGTCGGTACCGTCGTGGCCTTCGTGATCGGAAGCAGCCTGCCCAAGGACCACGACCTGCACTCATTCGCGTCGATGCAGGTCCAGCGAATCACCACCGCCGCCGCGGGCAAGAACCCGGACGCCTGACCCACCGGCCTGTCTGCCACCGGTGAGCAGGAGGCCGTATCCGTTCAGGCTCCGCCATCGACGTGGCGAAGGCAGCGTCCGCCGACTCCCGGGGGCACCGGTCATCCCGGCAGCCGACCATGCCGATGCGGGTCGTTCCACTGAACCCAAGCGCAGTCACGCTCGCCGGAGGTGACCAGCACGTAGGTGACCTTGACGGAGTTCACCGCGCCGTCGATGCGCTCGTAGTTCACCATCGCGGTGTTGTGGTGGAGGTTGGCACCGGCCTCCAGGTTGACCGTGCTGAGGGTGGTCTCGGCGGCAGCCGGAGTCACCCCTCCCGCGTCGCGGCCGTCAGGACAAGGGCGGCGGGCAGGGCAGCGGATATGCGCATGTGGCGCGCCTGGTTCGACGACGTCTGGGATCGTGCCGAGCCGCTGCTGGCGGCAGCATGAGCTGACCGCATCAACCTCATGCGCCGTTACCCAGCCGTGATCCGCCCGCCCCCACGCGCAGCGTCGAAGACCTTGGGCAAGTGCGCACCCACAACTCCCCCACCTCTGGCCACCCTGGCCGCCCGCGACCACCTCGTCCGCACCAACCGCCCCGCCGGAGCCGGCACGTGAGCGTCGGTCGAAGGCTTCGCGGACGGCGGCGCGCCCCGGGACTCCGGTTCCTTGACCGTGAGGAGGGAACGGAGTAGACCTCGGTCGTCCAGGCGGGCCCACAGGAACACCACGCTGACTCTTTCGCGGCGCTCCGGCGAATGGAGGAGATTATGGAACGCTTGTTCCGGTTCGCGCTGACACGTCCCCCGGTTGCCCAGGACGACAACGCGCCGAGTCTCCGGCTGGCGCAGAAAACCGCGTTCCAGACGGCCCTGGGCCAGGCCCTCAACACCGCGGAACCCAGGGAGGCCCTCAAAGGCCTCTCGCGGCAGTTCATCGGCACTGCGGGATTCGTGGGAGACCCCAGGAGCCTGGCCGTCCACGACGCGCTGAAGATCCTCGCCGTCGAGCTCGCCGGCCTTGAGCGCAAGGAGAAAGTCCCCAATGCCGAGATCGTGAAGGTGATCGAGGCCGCTTTCGGCAAGAAGCTCGCCGACCTCGTGAAAGACAAGATCCTCAGAGGTCCCATGGAGGCGCTGCGGGACAGCATCATCGCGATCAAGCTGCTGCCGGAGGAACACCGTCGCCCCATCGAGGCCCTGGCCAACCAGCTCCGGGACTTGGAGCTGATTTTCCACGTCGTGGTGGCAGCGGACTTTCCCGGCGACGGCGCGACCCTGCGGCGCTACCGCCGTCGCTCGCTGATGCTGCCGAGTGAATCCGGCCTGCGCTCGACTTTGTCGACCTCGAAGCAGATCGAGGGGCGCAACAATCAGCGCAAGGAGGAAGAGCACAGGAGGCGGAAGGAAGCAGCGGTCAAGCTGGGGCTCTACAAGCGCCTGGGGCGAACCGTGGACGAGCTGACCGGCCTGGCCGGTGACCACTTCACGAGCACCCCTCAACAGGCGCAGCCGGGCTTCCTGACGCCGGCGAACGTACGCCCGGTGCAGCTGCTGATCCAGCACATCACGCAGCGCCAGCAGCGCTCGCAGTGGGAGCTCTTCCGCAACGCGAATGTCGCGGCGGCGGAGCGGGGAGGCGAGGGCGAGGGCGAGGGCGAAGACCACGCCGCCGAGTTCACGCGTGCAGGGTTCCCGCCCGCCCGGCCGGCAGCGGCATTGTCCCCGAAAGCGGGGCTGATCCGGGGAAGCGCGCCGTTCACTCCGATCCAGCTGGCGGAAGTCGGTTTCCGGTTGAAGGCCACGGCGGTGGCAGGGCTCACCGACAGCACCCGGGAACTGCTGAAGGAACGCGGTCTGAGTCCCACCGACCAGCCACTGGATCTGGTCGTGGAAGCGCTGCGCACCGAGATGCTCGAGCTGGGCAGGGTACTCGACTCCCTGCTCGGCCGGCCGGTACGGCGCGGCCTCAAGCGCATCGGCAACGCGATGGTGATGACCTCGACCCCGCTCGCGTCGGTCTGGAACAACATGGTGGTCGCCGGCGACCTGACGCTGCCCGTGGGGCCGCTTCCCACCAGCCTCCGTGTCCCGCGCTCGCACGGAAGGGTGGCGGCAGCGGGCGTTGCCGACCTACTCGTCGTAAAGCAGCAGCTCGTCCGCTACGAGGGCGCTGACGTGGCGCACATCGAGAACGTGCTGAAGGGGGAGAAGAAGGAGCGGGAGCACGCGCGCCGCCGCGAGACGGAGGAGTTCACCCTTCGCGAGACGGAGATCACGACGAGCGAGGAGCGTGAACTCGAGTCGACGACACGCTTCGAGATGAGCCGGGAGACGAGCCAGACAATCCGGGAGGACGCCTCGCTGAAGGCGGGCCTGACCGTTTCGGGCAAATACGGTCCCACCGTCGAGTTTTCGGCCAGCGTCGAGGGAGCGGTGTCCCGGAGCAGGGAGGAAGCGACGAAATCCGCAGCCACCTTCTCGCAGGACGTGACCGACCGGAGCGCCACGAAGATCACCGAGCGCGTGCTGGAGCGCTCGTCGCTGCGCGTGACGAACGAGGTGATCGAGAAGAATGCGCACGCCCTGGACAACACGGTCGGCGGGGCACACGTCTCGGGCGTCTACCAGTGGGTGAACAAGGTCTACCAGGCGCAGATGTTCAACTACGGCATCCGCGTGATGTACGACTTCATGGTGCCGGAGCCGGCGGCCTTCCTGATCTCGGCTCTCACGGGCGCGCACGCCAGCGCCGTCGACCTCAGGAAACCGACGGCGTTCACCCTGCGACCCGACCAGATCACGGAGAACAACTACTTCACCTGGGTCCACGAGTACGGCGCCACCGACGTGCAGCCGCCGCCCGAGCCCTACAGAACGGCGTCGCACGACTACAACGCCGGCACCGATGACAAGAACGTCGAGTTCACGCACTCGACCCGGATCGCGATCGACGACGGCTACCAAGCGGTCTACGGGACCTTCGGCTGCGTCCGCACCGTCTGGGAGGGCGACTCGGTCGTCGACGTGGTCCTGGGTCAAAGAAGCCACCGGTTCAAGAGTGGTGACTGGGTGTGGGGCACGACTCTGAACGACGAGTCCGGCTCCGTTCCCCTGGCATTGGTCACCGACCTGGTCGGCGACGTCTCCGTCGCCGTCGAAATCAAGTGCAGGCGCACCGATCGAGCACTCCTGAAGTGGAGGCTCGACACGCACGCCAAACTGACCACGGCCCACAAGGCGAGGCTGTCGGAGTACGAGGAGAAGCTCGCCGCGCTGGAGGTTCAGGCAGGGGTCGCCATCCGCGGCAAGAATCCGGCCCTCAACCTCGAGCTGATGAACGACGAGCTCAAGAAGCACTGCATCACGATCCTGACCGACCAGCACTTCGACCTCTTCGACGCCATCCAGACCGGCTCGTTCTCCGTGCCCGAGATCGACCTCTCGGAGAACGAGGCGGAAGGCCCGTACGTCCGCTTCTTCGAGCAGGCATTCGAGTGGGAGCAGATGACCTGGTTGACCTACCCGTACTTCTGGGGGCGCAAGAGCGAGTGGGACGAACGGGTGGCGTACGAGGACGCCGATCCGGTCATGAACCAGTTCCTGAAGGCCGGTTACTGCCGTGTGGCCGTTCCGGCCCGGCCGGGTTTCGAAGGCGCGATCGATCACTTCATGACGTACGGCGAGGTCTGGAACGGCGGAGCGCTGCCACCCATCTCCAACCCGCTCTACCTGCCGATCGCCGACGAGATCGCCGAACGCCTCGACCGCCCCGGCGAGGAGTTCCCCCAAGGAGATCCGTGGCTCGTCCGCGTCCCGACCACGCTGGTGAAGCTGCGCGGGGACGACAAGCTGCCCGCCTGGAAGCAGGACACGACAGGGCAGTGGAGCGAAGCGTGAGAATCGCCCACGGCGCGAAGCGCCGCGCCGCCGCGCCATGACCTACTTCACGAAGTACCTGCCCGTGACAACGGGCAACTCCACGCGGCTGTACACCGACGGCAAGGACTACTGCGCGGACCTCTACGCCGACATCCGGTCCGCGAAGCGTTTCGTGTTCCTCACCGGGCTGCACTTCATGAGGGAGTTCGGCCTGCTCCGCACCGGAGGGCCCGCCGACGCGTCGGCCACGCTGGGGCAGGTCCTCAGGGAGACCGGCGAGCGCGGAGTCGAGGTGTTCCTGCTGGTCAACCAGTTCTGGCGGGACGAGACCGAGGTGTTCATGGGCGGGCGCCCCGTCCGATCGGCGATCATGAAGGCCGGTGAACTGCACGGCTACCTGCCGGAGACGCTGAGGCTGTTCAACGGGCTCAAAGGCCTGGCAACGGTCCACTGTCGCACAGACATCCACTCCAACTCCGACATCTTCGGCACGCACCACCAGAAGACCGTGGTGATCGACGACCGGGTCGCCTTCCTGGGCGGTATCGACCTCACCTTCGTCGACGGCGACCGATGGGACACCCCGGCTCACCGGGCCCGGCACAGGCACGTCGACCGCACCCAGAGGTTCTGGCACGACGTGCACATGAAACTCCAGGGGCCCGCCGTCGAGTTCGTGCGCGACAACTTCGTCCAGCGTTGGAGTCACGGCCGCCTCCACACGATCCGCGAGAAGCGCCTCACCAGCTACGAGGAGTGGCTGCACCGGATGGCGGAGCATCCACGTCCGGACATCGTGGTGGAGGCGACACCCGACCGCAGACCGCCGGCCCTGCCACGATTCGTCTCGAAACCGGCCGCGAAATACACCTATCCGACGGGCGCGGAAGAGGCGACCACCCCCACGGTCCAGATCGTCCGGTCCATGCCGCGGAAGGACAACTGGCACCGGGAGAAGCCCACCTGGAACAGCAACCAGTCCGCCGACTGGGAACGCTCGTGCAAGGATGCCTACCTCATCGGCATCAGGGCCTCCAAGAAGTACATCTACCTGGAGAACCAGTGGATCGCGGACGAGGACATCTGGGCCGAGCTGGCCAAGGCTGCCGACAGGAACAAGACGAACCCTGACTACCGGATCATCCTGATGGTGCCCTACGAAGGACTGTTCGCGGCGGGCATGGGCTCCAACCAAGAGCTGTTCATCGATACGGAGATCGAGCGCGTCATCAAGGCGAGCCACAGCCGCGCGACCTTCGGCATGTACGCGCTTCACCAGGACGACCGACGGGCGAACGTGAGCGGCCAGATCTACGTGCATTCCAAGGTACTCATCGTCGACGACGTCTGGTCTCTCATCGGGTCGGCGAACGCCGGGGGAATCTCACTCGAAGGCGTGCGCTCCGGCCGCGACGAGCCGGATACCGAACTGTCGGCGATCGTCCTCGACGAGTCCTTCGCCTCGGCCTTTCGCTCGAAGATCTGGTCCGAACACCTGGGCACCACGGTCGGCCCGGCCTATGACGTGCGCGACGCGGACCGCTTCCGCGCCTTGGCCGGCAAGCCCGGTGGCAGGCTCCGCTTCTTCCCGGGGTACGACAGCATCAAGCGCCGCACCCCGGCCCTGCTTCCCGGGCTGCGGGAAAGCCGGGATGCGCTCCCCACCGACTTCACAAAGCAGTCGCGCATCATCCCGTCACTCGGCCGCGACGTGCTCGACTATGGCCTGCCGCCCACGCTGGTGAGAGCGGCGTTCACGGCCCGCGTCGTACCGAGTGCCCCGCCCGGGTGGCGCTGCTGGTACCGCTGGCACTGCCAGCTGCACTACAACCCGTCCGATCCCTCGGGCCGCGACCCCGACGTGGCACCGGTGTACTTGAAGCTGAGAAGCCTGAAGAACGACAAGGACGAGGTGTGGGACTACTCCGACCAAGACTCGGTCTACATCGGGAAGTCGTCGGCTGAGCGCATCAACGCGGAGACGAGGATCGCGGTCTCCGGGATCATCCGCTGCCGGGTGAAGATCCTGCCCCTCGACGAGAGCCCGCACGGTCCCGGACCGCAGATGCTCCTCGGCTTCGAGTGCCTGTTCCTCAACGAGACGTTCGCCCGCAACAACCATCACCTCTTCGTGAGAGGGAGATCGCCGCGATGAGCCCCCAAGGGGCCAGTGGAATGATGCTGAAGCCCTGAGAACGCAACCCCGCACCCGTCCGGGTGCGGCGGCGGGATCGTGACCTTGATCGAGCGGATCGCGTACCGGACAGCCCGTACGGCCTGGCCCGTACGGCCTGGCGCGCCGTCAGGCAGGCGGGTGGGCAAAGTATCCGGGTACGCCGCCGAATCCTGGTTCTCGACCCAACTGGTTCGGCCGCCCGCTGACCCGACTACGGGATCCGGTCGCGGCGGGTCTCGAATCGGCCCGATCGCCTGATCACCGTCCGTCGCGGCAGCAAGGTGCCGTGACCAGTCAAGGTACCCGGTCGACGACCATCTGGAGATGCAGAATCCAAGGCCTCAGGCAAGGAATGTTGCCCCGATTGGGGTTTCGGCCTGAACTTTGCCTGTGATCCGTCATCGGCGAACTCCTGCTGGGCAGCGGAGGCCCTACGGCGCGGCCCACTGCATCACTCGTGCCGGCTTCGGCGCCAGCGCGGACTGCCGATGGATACCTTGATCGCTATTTTGCTTCGACCCGTCCTCGGCCACCGCGCGACCGGGAGCGGCTCCAGGGTCTCGTGCTACAGGGCGACTACGATCGCGTAGGCGAGGAAGAAGGCCGCCACGACCACCGCCAGTAGCACGATCGCCACGAGCGGTCCCCACCCCCAGCCGCGGGTCAGGGGGCGGTAGGGCCCGAGGCCCGTACCGGTACCGGACTCCGCCGGCGGCGTTTCCCCGGGAGGTGTGAGCATGTGCGGCTCCGGGCCCGGCGGCGTGCTGTGGGGGGCCCGAGCGGAAGGGCTGGTGTTCATGCCGGGCGTGTGCCCGGGCTCGTACGGATCATGCAGGGCGGTCGGGGCGCCGGACCGGCCCCGTGCAGCCGGAGCCCCGGCAAGTCCGAGTGCGAGTTGTGGCAGCTGCGCGAGTACGCGGCCCCGCGTTCGCTGCACCACCTCGAGGGGGCCGACGCTCACCTGTGGGTGATCCCGCGGCTCACCAGGAATGTCGACATCGCGCGCAGCGCGGATCTCGTCTGGTGACGGCACGGGCATGGGGGGCGCGCCGGGGCGAGGAACGCCGCGGCACGGACTAGACAACGAGTCTGTGGTCCCTGCTGGTCGGCGTGGCGGTCTTGGCGGTTCCCCCTCACCGCGCTCGTCCGGGGGCGGCGCCGCCAGGGCCGCGACGACCTTGGACCCTCGGACCCGGGGCGCCGTCCGTGCGTCCCGCCGGTCCGTGGAAGGCGGCGCACGAGGGCGAACAGGCCGGCCGCGAGCCGAGCCGACCTCGCACGAGCTGGACGGCTTCAGCGACCTCGGCTCCCGTTCCCGCGACCGGCGAGGACCGGGGCGAAGGGCCCCGGAGCAGTATGTGACGGCGCCCCCGCCGCCGCGGACACGGCGGCGGGGGCGGGCTGCACGTCCTCTCCAGATGCCGGACGGCGGCCGGTGTGCGATGTCGATCACCGCGCGTACCCTGCAGCCGCCCGGCCGGACCCCTGATCGTCGGAGTGGAGGAGGAGCTCCTCCACCGCGGACCGCAGCATCAGGGCCCCTGCCAGACGCGCTCCCGTGATCCTGGCCGACGCGCGGCAGGTCCTGGAAGGTCGCGTGCAGAGCAAGTTCTTCACCATCCAGGGGGAGACCTGTACCCCCCGCCAACGACCGCCTCGCCGACCCTGTACGGCGACCTCAGCCGGTCACGCTGGGTGATGAACGACACCGCAGCCGCATACGGATGCCTCCTCGTCGCCACGGCCACCCCGCCGTTCGCCCCGCCCGGCCCGGCCCGTTCAGACGTGACGCGACCCGCCGACCGGCTGCCGGTGACGTGCGGCCACCACTCTTCGTCAGCCGGTGGAACGACGCCGAGCCGGACGAATGGTCGTGCACGCCGGCCGCGGAGCCGGGAAGACCAGGAGCAGCGACGATATCTGGAGTCTCAAGTGGGGCCACTTGGCGGCACCTTGGGCCGACTATTACGACACAGGCAGACTGGAGGCGACCAAGTCGAACGGCCTGGGAAGCTACTGCCTGATGGCATCTGGAAACTGGGGCAACTCGGGGCTCAACCCGGTCTTCCCCAACGGCATGTTGCGCATGTGCCACGGCTGGGCCACTCCGAAGCGCATCACCAGGACCACCGAGTACGTGGCGCTCCGGCTGATGGCGCTCCCTTGGAAACCACACCATCGGCAAGACGACCAACCCGGCACTCAACCTGCCGGACGGAACATGGTCCGGCGTCACCACCGAGATCGAGGGCAACCTCGGCGACGACGAGATGGCCGTCGACATCCACATAAGGTGAGACCGCACGACAGGTTTGGGCCGACGCCACGGTCTTCAAGGAGGCCGTGCTCATCGTGGACGGCACGCTCGCGCCCACCCGCGACCACAGCGTGGCCGGCCGGTCCGAGAACCACCGATACTCCACTGCCCACCAGGTCGTCGTCGACGCGGACACCTGCCTCGTCATGGTGATCGGCAGGCCGCTACTGGGCCATCGGTACGACTCCCGCGGCCGGGAGGAATCCGGCGACGGAGAATCGCTCCGGGCGCAGCTCACAGGAATGGCGAAGGAGCCGCGGCTGCGTGACGCGCAGGGGCTGGCGGCGGCCGCCGTGCACGCGGTGGCGAGATCCGGCGACACGACCGGGGCGGCCGTGGCGCTCGAACGCGGCCGGACCCTGATCCTTTCCGAGGCGCTCAAAGGGGGCCGGGCTAGGTCGACGGCTTCGAGGGGTTCCTTGACCCGTCGCGGTTCGACGACACCCGTGCGGCCGCTTCGACCCCGCTCGTCCACCTGGCGGCGGCCGAGGGGAACGGGTTCGCCCTGCTCGTCACCGGTGACCACGTCGAGGTGTGCGGGTTGCCGTCGCTGGCCTCGGGGTCGCTGCGCGCGCGGGTGAAGGCGTACCTGCGGGCGTACGGGGTGTGCTCGACTGCCAGAGGGGGGCCGACATGTCGTACCGATCGCGACCATCCCATCGCTGAACGGGCCGACCGCGGCAGCCGTAGCCATCTGGCAAACACCCGCATCCAGCGCGCAACGCACGGGGGTTGGTCGGCCAGGGCGGTCGTATCACCAGCCAAGCACACCGGTTTGCACGCCTGGGCTGTGTCGTTGGCCGCTTCGGCCCTGGTTGCGAGTGTGTCGATGCAGTCCACCACAGCCGCCCTTGCTACTGTCCACTTCGTCCAAATCACCCGTAAAAGAATGATTCACGCCCGCTGGCGACCGAGAGGAAGCGGACCATGAACGACTTTTCCCGCCGCAAACTACTCAAGGCGACGGCTGTCGCCAGTGCCGGTGCGGTCGTCACGCAGGGCGTCGCGGCCACCGAGGCCCACGGCACGAGCGCCGTGAACGAGGCGTCCGCGCACACGAAGTGCCCGCCGGCGAAGCTGACCGGCCGCATCGTCCGCCCCGACGACGCCGGGTACACGGACGCCCGCCTCGGCTGGGACCAGCTTTTCTCCCACTATCCGCTGGTCATCGTTTTCGCCCAGAACACCCAGGACGTGGTCAACGCCCTTACGTGGGCACGGCAGAACGACGTCGCGCTACGGGTCCGGAGCGGCCGCCACAGCCTTGAGGGCTGGTCGAACGTCGACAACGGCATCGTGATCGACATCAGCGAGCTGAAGTCGGTCCGCATCGACAGCGGCGCCCGTGTCGCGACGGTCGGCGCCGGACTCAACCAGCTGGAAGCGGTGACCACGCTCGCGGAGCAGAACTTCGCGGTGACGACCGGGACCGAAGGCAGCGTGGGCCTGGCCGGAGCGACACTCGGCGGCGGTTTCGGCTTCCTCACCCGCTGGCTCGGCATGGCCTGCGACAGCCTGATCGGTGCCGAGGTCGTCGTTGCGGAAGGCGCCGGGTGCGCCGAGGTGATCAAGGCCGATCTGCACAACAACCCGGATCTGCTCTGGGCGTTGCGCGGAGCCGGAAACGGCAACTTCGGGATCGTCACCTCACTCACCTACAAAGTGGCCCCACTGAAGAGCGTCACGTACGTGCAGGCCACTTGGGACGGAATCGGCGACCTGCCCAGGATCTTCGACGCCTATCAGCGCACTGCGCCGCACGCGGACGACCGCCTCGGCACCCAGCTCGAAATCCACCGGAACCAGATCCTGCTGTTCGCGGTCCTCGCGGAAGGAACACCCGCGGAGGCGAAGAAGCTGCTCGCCCCGATCCTGTCGATCGACAGCCCTCAGGTGTCGGTGCAGGTAGGGAACTGGGGCGACGTGTATGCGGGCTTCCAGATCCCGACCGCGGACGAACCCGCGAACTGGAAGTTCTTCTCCCAGTTCACCAGGAAGCCGTTCCCGAGGAAGGCGATCGACGTGATCTCCTCGTTCATCCGGGACGCGCCCACGGACGACAGCAACTTCTTTGTGCAGGCGTTCGGCGGGGCGGTCAGGAAGAGCCCCCGCGGCGGCACGGCGTTCCCGCACCGCGACGCGCTCTTCTACTCCGAGCCCGGCGCCGGCTGGGGGACCCGCTCCGACCAGCCGGGCGTCTGCGACCCGCTCACCCCGCAGGCCCAGGCTTGGATCGCCGAGTTCAGCCAGGCACTGCGCCCCTTCGTGGACGGCGCCTACGTCAACGTGCCGAACGTCGGCATGCAGGACTGGGAGACCGCCTACTGGGGATCGAACTTCGATCGACTGCGCAAGATCAAGGCGGAGTACGACCCCCACAACGTCTTCAAGTACGAGCAGAGCATCCCGCCCGCGTCCTGCTGAGCGAGCAGGCTGAGCCCCCTCCCGACCGGCGGGGGCTCAGCCACGACCCACCACCCGTCCCGAAACCGTTGATCCAGTCAGGCGGGCACCCTTGCGCAAAAACGTTCCTGCTGGTGCGGAGCGCAGGCGATCGACAGCCCGGGGGCAGCAGCGGACAAGGTCGGTGCGGCGGATGACCTCTTCACGCCCGAACCCCCACGGCCCGGCTTCGACGATCGCGATCAGGCGATCTTCTTCATGCGCATCCCGATAGGCATAAGAACAGCGACAGATCAGCGTGGTTGGTATTTATCTCGACATATCCGACATTACGCTGCCGCTGTTGATCAGCGACGCCGAAAGGAATGCCGTGCTCCTCAAGCCCCACCACGGCCGTAGATCCGCCACGAGGTCTGTCCTCCCACGCCTGAAGTTCCGCGCCGGCCGACACCTGGGACGGCTACGGGCCGTCGCCGTGGCCGGTGCCCTGCTCGCCGGGCTGAGTCCGGCGGCGATCGGTGCGCCGCAGGCCGCCGCCGTGACAGACCACAAGGGCGATCCGACGCAGTACTGGAACAGGGTCCTGCTTCAGACCTTCCGCAATGCGCGCGGCTGGGACGCCTCGCCCGGCAAACTCTCCAGGTCCGGGGCGATGGTCTTCGCGGCGATCTACAACGCCGAGAGCGCCTATCAGTACACGTACGGAACCCTGAAGTACCAGCCGTACCTCAACCGCCCGATGAGGTACGCCAGCGAATCGTCCCGGCCCGGTCCGGACGAAGAGGAGCGGCTGATCGACCGCACGGCGTACCGGATGATCTCCGAGCTGTACCCGGGCGACCAGGCCTACATCGACGCCCAGTACAAGGCCCGGACCGGCCGCTCCCCCCACGCCTACGAGCCCCTCGACCGCCTGGTGGTCGACCGTGTGGTGAGGCAGATCAACAAGGCCCGGGCGGGTGACGGTTCGGACAACCCGGAGGTCTACGACGGCGACACCACCACCCCTGGTGCCTGGCGGCCGACGGGTGAAGAGGCGACGGAAGACGAAGGGGCCTGCAAGGAGCCGAGCGACGCGGTGACCCCGAACTGGGGCAAGGTGAAGCCGTTCGTGCTCCGCTCCGGCTCGCAGTTCCGGCCTCCCACCCTGCGAGGCTTCACCACCTACGCCGAAATGCTGGCCAGCCCGGAGTACGCTCGCCAGCTCGACGAGGTGCGACGGGTCGGTGCCGTCGACTCCACCGAGCGCACCTACGACCAGACCGTCGTCGGCTGGTTCTGGGACCATGACCTGAACGGCACCTACCACCCGCCGGGGCAACTGCTCCAGCTGACCGGGACCGTCGCCAAGAAGTTCAAGCTCGACACGTACGAGACCACCCGCTTGTTCGCGCTGTCGGCGCTGTCGTTGGCGGATGCCGGGATCGCGGCCTGGGACAGCAAGTTCGACAGCCCGATCAACGAGTGGCGCCCGGTGTCCGCGATCCGGGCGACGGGCGGCGAGAACGCAGACTGGGAGCCCCTCAGCGCGGACCGCTCGGGGAGACCGTGGACCCCGTGCTTCCCCGCCTGGACCTCCGGGCACGCCAACTTCACGGCTGCGTGGGCAGGCGCGATGCAGCACTACTTCGGCCGTGACGACGTCTCGTTCACCGCACACTCCGAGGACCCGCACACACTCGTGCCGTCCCGCCGGATGAACAGCTTCAGCCAGGTCGCCGAGGAGGGCGAGTTCAGCCGACTCTGGCTGGGCGTGCACTTCCGCTGGGACGCCGAGGACGGAAGGGAGATCGGCACCAACGTCGCCGACTACGTCTTCGCCAACGCGCTGCAGCCGACCCGCCCGGGCCACCCTGATCAGAAGTGAAACGGCGCCGTGGGGGGGCGCCCGCGGCCGGGGCGCGCCGGGGGCCCCCCCCGGCCGGGGCCGGGGGCGCGGGGCGGGTGGGGGCCGGGGGGGGGGGGCGGGGGGGCGG
>NZ_JBHXTC010000020.1:95068-120660 GCF_042677605.1 Streptomyces sp. NPDC127106
AACACCCCCCCCCCACCCCCGCGGCCCCCCCCCCCCGGCGCGGGCGGCGCCCCGGCCGCCCCCCCGGGCCACGGTGCAGGCGCTGGCGCTGGCGGCACGTCCGTAGCGGTGGTGAGGGCGTCGGTGACGGAGACCCCGACGGGCAGCCCCGGATGTGCGTCTGAGCCGTTCGGCAGTGCGTCCCTCGCCCTTTCGCGTGGTGCGTCCGGTGCGTGGGCAGCCGATGGAGACGGCACCGGTCGACGATCAGTGAACTGGCCGATGGGATCGCAGGAGGAGCCTGCGACCGCTGCGTGAGGGTAGGTCACTGTGATCGACAGGCGGGACGTGCTGCGGGCCGGTGCGCTGGGCAGCATGGGCGGGGTGCTGGGGCTGCAGGCACCGGATAGTGCTGCTGCGGCAGCTGAGGCAGCAGGGCCAGTTGAGGCTCAGGACTGGAAGCGGTTGGCCGATGCGCTGTCCCCCGGCGCCACCCTCTACCGGCCGCATGGCTCCGTGTACCCGGCGCTCGCCTTGCCGTACAACCACAGGTACGCCGGAATTCAGCCTGCCGGCATCGTTGCCTGCGCGACCACCGAGGACGTGTCCGAAGCGATCCGCTGGGCTCGCGCGGTAGGGCTGCCCGCCGTACCGCGCTCCGGGCTGGGACACAACTACGCCGGGTACTCGACCACCACAGGCCTGCTGCTGAACATGGCTCGTATGAAGGGCATCGCCTCCGCTCCGACTCCGGGCGGTGCTGCCCGCTCTCGGGTCTACGGGCCGATGAAGGTCGTGCACGACGCCGGTACCGTCACCGTGGGGGCCGGCGTCACCAACGGCGACCTGCATCCGCTGTTGGAGGACCACGGCATATTCCTGCCGACCGGCCGCTGCCCCAGCGTCGGGGTCGCGGGGCTGGTCCTCGGCGGCGGCATCGGCTTCAGCGACAAGATGTTCGGCCTGACCTGCGACCGGCTCGTCGCCACGACCGTCGTGCTCGCCGACGGACGCACGGTCAAGGCCAGCAAGGATGCGCACCCCGACCTGTTCTGGGCGTGCCGCGGCGGAGCCGGCAACAACTTCGGTGTCCACACCTCGTTCACCTTCCAGTACGACCAGTTCGAGGGCACCGTGGGCTTCTACCAGCTCCGCTGGAGCCTGGACTCCGTACTGCCGGTGCTCGCCGCCGCGCAGCACATCGCCCAGGACACCGTGGGCGACAGGCGGTTCCACCTGCGTCTGGGCATCGGTACCAACGGCAGGACCAGGGCACAGATCCGTGCGAACGCCAACGTCAACGCCATCGGCCAGTTCTACGGCACGGTCCGGGAACTGCGTGCCGTCCTCGGCCCGCTGCTCGAGATCGGCACGGCCGAGGAACGCGCCCGCAACAGCGCGTCCGTACGTCAGGTCACGCCCGGTGAGGCGAGCGTACTGCTGAGCGCCACCACGCCGGTCGAACGCTTCGCCACCAAGTCGGCGATCCTGGACTCCCGTACCCTCTTGACCGATCAGCAGGTCAGCGCGGCAGCCGAACGCCTGCTGGACTGGCCCGGAAGCGGCAACGAGGACGGAGCCGGGTTCGCCATGTTCGCCCTCGGCGGTGAGATCAACCAGGTACCGCCGAACGCGACCGCGTTCGTCCACCGAGACGACCTCTTCGTGTTCGCCGCCGAGACCTCCTGGGCGGACTACGACCTCCCCGGCGTCGCCGATGCCAACCTCCACTGGCTCAGGCAGTTCTACGACGACATCTTCCCCGGCAAGTCGCCCGAAGGCGCGTACCAGAACTTCCCCGACCCGACGCTGAAGAACTGGCGGCAGGCCTACTACGACAGGAACTACCCCCGTCTGGTCGATGTGAAGCGGACATACGACCCGACCGGATTCTTCGACTACCCGCAGGCGATCGGCACGCGCTGAGCCCAAACCGCGACTGCGACGTGCCGGTGCGTGGCAAAGTCAGCCTGGTGTCGCCGGAAGTCCCCTCCCCTCGTAGCGCGGCGCCTGCGGGAGGTCGTCCTCGAGGTCGATCCCGTCCCGGGCCGGGCCGGGGCCGCTCGTGGGTGGTTCAGGTAGCCAGTCGCGGCTCGGGTCGTACTCCAGCCATCGGCTTCGCCCTGCTTCCTCGGCGCAGGCAGCGGCGAGGCCGTTCAGCCCTGGGTGTCCGTTTCCGGAGCGCCACAGCAGCGACCAGGCGTACAGCGGCGTGGGATCCACCAGGGGGACGGAGCGCAACCCGGGGACATCCGGCAGTGGCACGTCGGCGGGCACCAGCGAGAAGCGTCGCGGCTCTTCCGCCACCTCGGCGAGGAAGTGGGCGAGCCCCAGGTTGACGCTCGTGGCCCTGTTCTGGATGCCGAACCGGTCGGCGAACCGGTGGAGGAAGTCGAGCCGGTCCAGGGCCCCGGGGGCCCACAGCGTGCCGTCGCGCAACTGGTCCGGCCGCAGAGCCGGTTCGGCTGCGAGCGGATGGTCCGTGCTCAGTACGACGTCGACCGGTTCGAGACGGACGAGGCGGTGTGTCAGCCCGGCGGGCAGCGGGGGGTGGACCCTGCCGAAAGCCGCGTCGATGTCGCGGTGCAACAGTGCCGTCGTCACCGACGGCAGGTCGCGGCCGTGCCCCAGCCACATGTCCCCGGCTCGTCCGGCGACCTGGGCCAGCGTCCGCATCGGCGCGTAGAGGTGCCCCCAGACGTCCACGCGCAGCGGACGTTCCTTCCCGAGCACCGCCGAAACTGCGGCGTCGGCGGCGGCCACGGTCTGCCGGGCGGGTGGGAGGAAACGTCGTCCGGCCTCGGTGAGGCGCACTCCGTTGCCGCCGCGATGGAAGAGCTCGGTGCCGAGCAGGGATTCCAGCCGCGCGATCCTCTTGGACAGCGCCTGCTGGGAGATCGCGAGCGTCCTGGCGGCGCGACCGAAGTGCAGCTCCTCGGCGGTGCGCACAAAGGCACGCACCTGCGCCACGTCGAGATCCATGGCTCCCACCATAGGCGACAACCGAAAGTTGTCGGTCTTGCTTGTTCGTTGTTGGATCGAAGGGGGCCCGTGAGGGTTGCATCCTCTCCATGCAAAGACTGATTCCCACGGGAGACGCGACGCGCCCGGTCGGCTTCGTCGAGGCCCCCCAGCCCGTGCCGGAGCCCGATGAGGCATTGATCAAGGTCGAGGCGTTCGCCCCGAACCGCGGCGAAACGTTCCTCCTCGAACACCCCCGTCCGGGGCTGCTGCCCGGAAAGGACATCGCAGGGCTCGTCGTACAGGCGGCAGCCGACGGGTCGGGCCCCGGCATCGGCACCCGCGTGGTCGGGCACCCGGCACAGGGCGGCTGGGCCGAGTACGCCGCCGTGCCCACGCACTCGCTCGCGGTCCTCCCGGACGGCATCGACAGCGCACGGGCGGCGGCCCTGCCCCTGGCCGGGATCACTGCCCTGCGGCTGCTGCGTACGGCCGGTTCCCCCGCCGGCCGACGGATGCTGCTGACGGGCGCCTCGGGCGGTGTCGGCCACTACGTCACCGAGCTTGCCGTAGGGGCCGGAGCCGAGCTGACCGCGGTGACGGCCACGCCGGAGCGGGGCGAGCGGCTCGCGGAGCTGGGTGCGGAGGTGGTGCACGAGGTCGCGGCGGCCCGGGGACCGTTCGACGTCGTGCTGGAGTCCACGGGTGGAGCGGATCTGCCGCTCGCCCTGTCGAAGGTGCGTCCGGGCGGCACGCTCGTCTGGTTCGGTCAGGCGAGCCGCACCCCGGTGACCCTCGACTTCTTCCAACTCCTCGGCGGGCCCGAGCGCGTCACCATCCAGCACTTCCACTATGCCGGCGCCCCGTACGGCTCCGATCTCGCGGCACTGGTGAGCCTCGTGGAACACGGCCGGTTGCACCCGGAGATCGACCGCATCACCGACTGGGCGGAAACCGCCGACACCCTGGTCGACCTGCGCGAGCGCCGGATACGCGGCAAGGCCGTCCTGCTGACCGGAGGAGCACGATGAGCACCACCGAGTTCGCCGCCGCCCAGTGGACACGCGCCACCGGCGCGGGCGTGGACCCTCACGAGTATCGGCGCGTCACCGACGGCCTCGCGTGCATCGACGACTGGGGGCCGTCGTTCCTCCGCACCGGACACGGCTACCTCCGGCGCGCGCAGGAGGCGGGATCGTCCCGCTCAGCGGGTGAGCACCTGCTGATGGCGGCCCGGTGGTTCCACCTGGCCACGCTGGCGCCGTACGCGGAAGCACATCGTGCTGCCGTCGAGGCGGATCACGCCCTGGGCCGAGCCCTCACCGTGTTGGAGCCCGGTGCGCGGCGGGTGAGCGGCGAGGGATTCACCGGCTGGCTGCGCGGCCCCTCCGAGGCGCCGGGGACCGTGGTCGTCGTCCCCGGCCTGGACTCGGCCAAGGAAGAGTTCCTCGATCTCGTGTCCGCGCTGCTGGCCAGGGGGCTGGCAGTGTTCGCGATGGACGGCCCCGGACAGGGCGCGCTCGCGGCCACCACGACCTTCGTACGGGACTACGAGCGGGTCGTGGGCCGGGTCATCGACGCCCTCGGCGTCGCACGCATCGGGCTCGTCGGCCTGAGTCTGGGCGGGTACTTCGCGGCCCGTGCCGCCGCGCTGGAGTCGCGCGTGGCGGCGGTCGCCACCGTCAGCGGCCCCTTCCGCCTCCACTGGGAGGAACTGCCCCCGCCGGTACGCGACATCATGGCCCGGCGTGCTGGAGGGGCCGACGCCGCCCGCGCGTTCGCACGCCAGGTCGACCTCGCCGCCCTGGCACCCCGCATCGCGGCCCCGCTGCTGGTCGTGGACGGTGACCAGGACGTCATCCCCGGCGTGACGAACGGCGAGCCCCTGGCCCGTCTGGCGCCGCACGGCACCTACCTCACCGTCCCGCACGGCGACCACCTCCTCGGCAACGCGCGACCCGACTGGCTGCCCCATCTCTGCGACCACATCACGCACACCCTGACGGGAACAGCACCAGCATGGACCGCTGCACCGGGAGGGAGCACCCGGTGACCGGGGTGACGCGGCGGCCGCGACCCGGCTGTTCGCGACCGGCCCGCCATCCGGGCTCCGTCCCTCGGCGACGCCACCCGCTGGAGTCGGGATTCTCACAGGCATCCAGAAGGCGGGAAACGCGGTTTCTCCGGACATCCGGGCCGTTGGCACGGCGCCATGCGCGGACCGGGTCGGGGATGTCGACCTCCGCGTACGACGCCGAGCCGTCGGGCGGCAGTTCTCCCCGCCACGAGCCCCACGCCACCCCTGCCGGCCCCGTGAACACGACACCGTCCCGGCTGCCCGGAATCCGCCGCACACCGACGATCCGCACCCGGGGCTCACCTCCTCCGTACCGCGGTCACGACCGCATCGCCGCACGCTCGAACCACACCGTGAGCAGAGTCGGCACCAGTGCCACCCAGAACAGCACCTGTGGCACCAGCCGCTCGGACCACGGCACGGCCACGATCACGACGGCGGTCAGCGTGAGCCACGCCGACTGGGCGAGGATCAGTCGCGTCCAGCCGAACTGCCGGACCATCGCCCACAGGCTCATCCGCACGCCGCTGCGCATCTTCCGGTAGCGGCGCCACACGCCGAAGCCCCATACGGCTGCCATCAGGGCGAGCGCGTAGAGGCGGGTGCCGAGCGGGGCGGGCAGGACCGTCGGGGCGGGGGGGGGGGGGGGGGGGCCGGCGGGGGGGGGGGGGGGGCGGGGGGGGCCGCGCCCCCCCCCCCCCCCCGGACGCCATCAACAGGCAGAGCACGGCGAGCCACCGGGTGCCGCGCAGCATCCGGAACACCGCCTTGTCGAGGCCCTCGCCCAGCCCGCTGTCCTGCGGGTCGGCGGCGAGAGCGGTGGCATAGGCGTCGGCGGCGGCCGGCAGCTTGGCGCCGGCACCCCTCAGGGGCGGATCGGAGGCTTCCCATCCGGCCTGCTCGGCCTGCTCCTTGAGCGCCCACGCATCGTGCGGATCGATGCGCAGGGTGTCGGCCACCGCTTGGTGCACCACGTCCGAGCGGCCGTTGAGCAGTCCGGCCTTCCACAGTGCGTAGTGCGCACCCACGGCCTCCGGGCCCAGCCGCACGGCGGTCGCCGCGGCCTCGAGCGTCTCGGGCCAGCGCGGCTGCCACGCGCCCAGGGCCTCCGACAGGGCGGCGTGGCCCTTCCACTTCTGCGGATCGAGCCGGATCGTCTCCTGGGCCGCGGCCAGCGCCTCGTCCGGGCGGCCCGTTCGCCGCAGCGCGTAGGTGCGTATGTAGTGGGCTTCGTACGTCTCCGGGGAGAGGGCCAGCGCTTCGCCGGTGGCGGTGAGCGCCTCCTCGAACTCGCGGGCCGTCAGGTGGCAGTGGGCGAGCCTCACCCAGGCGTCCACGTCGGCCGGGTCCTGCGCGAGCCGCCGCCCGAGCAGGGTGCGGGCCTCGTCGTAGCGGTCGAGTCGGATCAGGGCGTCCGCCTGCTCGACGAGCGGGTGCGTGAGTGCGGTCACAGCTTCCGTGCTTTCTTCAGGTAGGTGAGCAGCTCGTCGTACGTGCTGCCTTCGTCGGCGAACATCGCCGCGTTGTGGTCACCCCGCAGCCGCGCGCGGCCCGATTGAGGGGCTCCTGCCCAGCAGCGCGGGCGACGCCTTTCTCAGGTGAAGGCGATGGCTGCTCCGGTCGAGATCGAGAGTTTCGCAGCGTGGAGGAGTTGCAGGCATGCATAGGACTCGACACCGTAACGCTGCCACCCCTCGGTGGCCGGCTCCCCGGCATCGGCGGCGTCGAACACCTCTTCCGAGTGCGGATCAAGGTCTTCTGGAAGACCGAGGGCTTCAGCGACTCGACGGGTTTCCGCCAGCAGTCGCACTGAAGAGCCCAGGTAGCCGCCCGGTGCCCTTGTGTCGACGATGACGTGGGTGAAGTCGACGGGAACGTAGTAGCCCCCACAGTCCGAATGGTGGATCAGATGGTCGAACGGTCCAGGTGGATCACTCGGGAGAGCCTCGTACACCTTGCTCAGGAGCGGGTCGTCAGTCGCACGCTGGGTCCCGTCCAGCGGCTCGGGCAGGCGTCCGCCCGCTGCAAGGTGGACGGCGATACGGCGAACGGTGTGCAGGCCCGAATAGCCCCACGCCTCGAACACCGCGCCCTCCCCCTCATCCAGCTCGGGCTCGGTCCACGGTCGCGCTCCCGAACACTCCAGTAGCTCGCCGATCGCGACGAAGTCGGCGCGGACCGTCTCGGCGTAGTCGTCCTCGGCATTGACGAGCACACCGACAACCATGTTCAAACCCATGGCTCGATCTTGCCATCGGTCATCGCACGGCGACACCTTGCCCTGCGGCCGATGGATCATCGGGGACCCGAAGCGGAACGACGGGACGTGCCTGGTGCTCGCCACCGAAGGCATCGAGGACCAGTCGGTGAACTACACTCACCACGAGCGCACTTACACGCCCATGCACATGGCGTTGGCCATCGACCTGGTCGCAAAGACGTCCGAGGCGAAGGCGCTGCACCGCCTCGGAGACCCGGAGTGGCTCGGCGCAGTGGTCTCCCGGCTGGCGCCAACGCCGCGGTGGACCCCGCTCCCGGGCCGCCGGGTGAGCGAAATCATCGAGCTCCTCGGCACCTGAACCTGAGTCTGAGCTTGCCGTCAGCCTTCGTTGTCCGGCGAAGGAGGTTCCATTTCGGCGGGGGTGAGGGTGACTTGGGCGTTCCATGGCCTTCTACTCCTGGTGGACACCGCAGGTGTTGGGGGCATCCCACAACTCGGCGCGTCGGAGATCCGCCCGTGGGTCTACGATCCGCTGGCGGCTGGTGGAAGACCAGTCGATGGGCTCCAGTTCGACACCGGCTATATGTCATCTGTCAAGCCGCGTCCGACCAGTCCGTCGTGAGGCCGGGTTACCGTTGGTCGGTAGCCGGCACCCGGAAGCACTGGGCGTACACCGAGGACGCGGACACGGACACGGACACGGCACGAGGCGTCCGTCGACAGGAACCGTCCGACCTGCGCACTCGTCGGTTACAGGTGTGAATGAAGTGACGCCATCGCTGCCTGCCGACCACCGCGAACTGATCTCCGACCTGTCCGGGATCGTCAGCGACTACCCCTCTGGAGATCCCGAATCGACCCTCGCCGTCCTCGCCTATGACGCAGCGGAGGCGCTCGACCTCGAAGCCACCCCGGAGGGCCGCCGGGAGCGGACCGGGTACGTGATCCTCCTGCATGCCACCTGCTGGTACCTCTCCACACGTGTCTTCAGCAAGTCCGTGTTCGCGTCGTACGTACGGGCCCTGGAGGGGTTCCGTGCGCAGTTGGACCGGGCCTCCTGCGGCTGCCCGGCCGGCGCGCACCCTGCGGACCTGGACTCGGAGTACGAGGTCGAGGCCGGGGTGAGCATGCTGACCGAGGCCGGACGGGCCGTTTTCGCCGAGGACTACGGTCTTGATGAGGAAGAGCTGACGGCGTTCGACTGCGAAGGTTTCCTCGCGGACCTCGCCGATGAAGCGCTGGGCCGCTTGCACGAGGCTCACCACGAGCTCTTCGGCAGCATCGACGTCTCCCATCTGGACGCGCAGTTCGTCCGGGACGACGGCCGCCTCGACCTCGTCGCCATGCAGGAGGCGATCAGCCGTAGCTGGGAGGACAACACCGGCCCGGTCGCCCTGTGGTCCGCCCGCCGTTGGCTCACCGGGCAGATGCGGGACGAGGAGCGGATCGGCGTGTTCCTGTGCCTGTGGATGGGCATCGCCCAGACGTACGCGGGTCTGCCGCCCTCGCACGCGCGCGACCTGGCCGCCGCACTCACCACCATCGACCTGGACGTCTCCTGCGAGCATCCCCGGCACCCCTGGTCCACCGTCGATGCCACCGTTCAGTCCCGGTACCGCGCGGTGGTCCACCTGTACGCGCCGGACGACCACCCCGACACCCCCGTCCCCGCCGAGTTCTCGGCCCGCGAGCTGTGGGAGTGCCCGGTGCAGTACGCCCAGTTGGCGCGGAAGGCGTTGGAAGACCTTGCGGGATGGCGCACCATGCGCGGCGGTGACGACGAGGACTGGGAGGGCTGAGCGGTACGGGGCTGCCTCAGCGCCCGTCCTACTTCCATGTCCAGCAGGTACCCCTTGGTGGCGTACGCATCCTCCGCCGGTGTGGAGGGTCAGGTGGCGCGTTGACCGGGAAGGTTTGCGTGTAGTGCAGTTACCCGAGGGGCGCGAATGGGTTCGAGAACGAGGTCAGGTCGCTCACGCGGACCAGGCTGAGCTCGCTGGGTTCGATCCCGGAGCCGGACAGGACCAGTTCAGTGCTCTCGATGCATCCCCGTGCGACCCAGTCACGGTTGCTGCTGTTGCGCCAGAGTTCGAACGCCATGGGTTTCCCGTCCGTGGTGATGGTGACGGGTTGGGAGGCCGGCAGGCTGGCCGGGGGTTCCTCGCCGGGGTGGTAGTGGATCTCGAAAGCCCGCTCCAGGGCCTCGCTGGCCTCTGCATTGCCGGAGGATGCGCTGAGGACCGTGACGTGCTCGACCTGCGGATCGAAGTGCGGCGAGCCGAACCACAGGTACACATGGATGTGACCGGTGACTCGGTTGTAGCCGTGCCCCGTGACCTGCCGTGACTCGGGCCATCCGGCGTCGACAGCGAAGACGCTGAAGCCTTCTGCCGAGCCAGGGGTGCCTTGATCGTTCATGGGATCTCCCTCGTGCTCGTCCATGATCAGGCATCCTGTCACCGCCGCATTCGAACATCCCGAGTCCGACCCGTGGCCGCGCCCGGCGGGCGGGCGCCGTGTTGACGGCACAATGGGGTGGTGACCGTGCCCACCGCCCGAACGCCGGGCCCGTTCCCGGGCCCGTTCCCGGCCCCGGGACGCTTCCGCGGCCGCCGGGGCCCGTCCGGGACGTCGCGATGAGCCCGGAGTCCAGGCAGGTCGCCGTGGCCGCCATCCTGCCGCGCTACTACGGGATCGTCCCCACCGCGGTGGCGCACGGCCCGCGGGGGACGGCGACGCACAACTACGTGGCCGAGGACGAAGACGGCCGGCGCTGGTTCGTCAAGGCCTATCCGCCGGACACGGACCTCCAGCGCGAGCAGGAAGCCCTGCAACTGGCCGAGTTCGCACGCAGTCACGAGGTACCGGTACCCGCGGTGCGACGGTCGGCAGCAGACGAGCTCATCGTGGCCGCCGAAGGTACGGCGGTCTCCGTCTCCGAGTACGTCGACGGTGCGCACACCGCCGAAGGCGGCCTGCACGGCCGCAGGTGGGCAGCGGTCGGAGAAGCGGTGGGTCGTCTGCACCGTGCCCTCGCCGGGCATCCCGCCGGACCCCCGCGGAAGGTTCCGGCGCGCGAGGTCTGCGACGTCGAGCGGGCCCGTCAGCGTCTGGAGCGGCTGCTCGCCCAGTACGAGAGAGGAAGCGCTGGTGGGGAGTTCGCAACGTGGGCACGCCAGGCCGCCGGGCAGCGCTTCGCAGCCTTGCCGCGCGTCGCAGCGTCGCTCCTCGAAGGGCTCCCCCCGATGCTGACGGCCCAGATCGTGCACGGGGACCTCGCCTCGCCCAACGTGCTGCTGCGGAGGCAGGAGGTGGCGGGCCTGATCGACTTCCGTCCGCCCCGGCACCGCAGTGCCGCGTGGGAGCTGGGCCGGATCGTCCTCGATCCGCGCAGCGTACTCGTCGGCCCCGACTGGCCCACGGGCCTGGGGGAGGCGGTCGCGGCATACCGGGAGGAGAACCCCGCGCTGCCGGTGGAGGACCTGCTCGCCGTACCCCGGGTGGCGGCCGGGTACCTGGGGTGCTCGGTCTACCCGCTGTCCGAACCCGTCGAGAGCCCGGCCGCGGTCACTCCCGAACTCGAAGCGTACGGGCGGGCCCGGCATGCAGCCGTGGCGCTGCTCACCGAGCGCCTCGACGAGGCCGAGCAGGTACTCCGTGACCGCCTCACCTGACTCACCCGCACCGCGTCGCTGTGGCGGCACCGCGACTGCCGGCGGTACCTGACTGACCCGGCAGACCGCGAGGATGGCCGACAGCTCCGTCACGTCGAGGCACTGGTGGCCTGGTCAGCGCCGTACCTACCGATCGGCAGGTACGGCTCGACGAACTTCCCCTGATCGTCGGTGAGTTGTCTGCGCGCCACGACCGGAGTCACACCGGGGTTCCTCCCCACCAAGAGGGCAGAACCCAACAATTGATCACGACGTCACACAGGCTCTAGAGGGTGCCGAGTGCTTTGCGCAGCACATGGATGGCCTGTTCGATGGCTGCCGTTGCGGCCTTGGTGGAGCGGACCGTGTTGAGCATCATGAAGTCGTGGATGATGCCGTTGTAGCGAACACTCGTGGTCGGGACGCCGGCCTGGGTGAGCTTGGCGGCGTAGGCCTCGCCCTCGTCGCGGAGGACGTCGTTCTCGTCCACGATCACGAGGGCCGGTGGCAGGTCGCGGAGGTCGTCCAGCGTGGCGCGCAGCGGCGAGGCCGTAATCTCGTCGCGCTGCTCGTGACCGGGGATGTAGGAGTCCCAGAACCACGCCATGGCCCCGGCGGTGAGGAAGGGGCCGTCGGCGAACTCCTTGTAGCTCGCAGTGTCCTGGGCGGCGTCGGTGACCGGGTAGTACATCGACTGGTGTACGAAGCTCACGTCACCACGCTGCTTGGCCA
Organism: Streptomyces sp. NPDC127106; assembly: GCF_042677605.1. NCBI lineage: Bacteria > Bacillati > Actinomycetota > Actinomycetes > Kitasatosporales > Streptomycetaceae > Streptomyces > Streptomyces sp. NPDC127106. The sequence continues at coordinate 106,692 of NZ_JBHXTC010000020.1, forward strand.
TGATCGCCAAGGCGGCCGTCATGTTCCCTCCGACCGAGTCGCCGGCCACCGACATGCGGCTGGCGTCGAGGCCTTCGCCCGCCCCGTTCTTGGTGATCCACTGCGCGGTCGCGTACGCCTGCTCGATCGCCACGGGGTAGTGGGCCTCAGGCGAGCGGTCGTACTCGACGAAGGCGACCGCGGCCTTGACGCCGTCGCACAGTTCGCGGATGAGTCGGTCGTGGGTGCCCGCGTTACCGAGGACCCATCCGCCGCCGTGGATGTACAGAATGACGGGCAGGGGGCCTGCGGCTCCCAGCGGCTTGATGAGGCGGACGCGGACGTCACCAACCTCGGCCGGCACCGTGAGCCACTTGTCTTCGCCGACCTCGACCTTGACGACCGGCGCGGCCTGAGCGTCGTCGAGCACCTTGCGGGCGCCCTCCGGACCGAGTTCGTACAGGAAGGGCGGACTGGCAGTCGCGTCCGCGAACTCCTGCGCCTCCGACTCCAGGATGTACTTAGCCACGAATTGACCCTTTCGGTGAGTTATTCGGAGATCTGCCGGTATCTCACCAGAGAAAACTCTTCCGAGCCGGGAAGGGCAGAGGCCGTGTCACCCTCTTGGCGCCGACCGCAGTGGCATGAGGCTCGTTCCCATGCCCTCCTGACGGACATCGTCCCTCCGGGGCCGAAGCCCCTCATCTCAGATGCCTGTCACAGCGGATCAAGCCCCACCGCCTGTCCCAGATCTCTGCCTGGTGGCCAGGCGTTCGATGTGGTTGAGACGGACGGCCATCGCTTTCGGTGAGCTCGACGGAAGCTCGGGCGAGGTCGACCGGTGGTCACACGCGATGGCCTCGTGGGCCTCGGGGACTGCGACGCCATGTTGTCCCGGACGCTGGCGCGGTGGACGCGTCGTGAAGACCATGCCGCGCACATCCCTCCGGGCCGGCCTGGTGGCCGGCCCGTGCAGGCGGATCGGAGCGGTCCACAGCGGCATGGTCGTGAACGTGATCGCGCTCGTGATCGTGATCGTGATCGGGGAGGACGCCCGCTCCGGGTCGTGCACGAAGGCGAGGGGCTGGCCGTTCATCCCCGGGCGCAGCGCCGCTGGGACGCCCCTTCGCCCCGCTCGTAGAGGTCGAGCAGGACGGCGGTGGCGCGATTGCCGGTCCGTGGCGCGGGTCAGTCCGGCCGGTGGTGGGTGCGGGCCTCGGCGGTGGCCTTCAGGTCGCTCAACCATGCTTCGAGTCCCTGGCGGAGGACGGCGGTCGCGGTGGGGACGTCCGCGTCGACCTGAGGGCCGGTCCTGGTCTCCTCGGTGCTCACTGTGACGCCGCCCCGGATCTCAGTGAACGTCCACACGTGGACGCCGTCGACGTGCAGTCCCTCGCCGATCGCGGGGCCCGTCCAGCGGATGCAGGAGATGCCCGAGCTGTTCGACGGTCGAGTTGATCTCCAGGCTGGTGGCCGGAGTCGGGTCAGGACGGCCAGCTATCGAGGTCGGTCTGTAACTTCCAAACGGTGCGCAGTGGCGCGTTGATGAGGATCTCGGCCCGGTGCCGGACGCGGGCGTCGGGGTCGACGCCGGCCCCGCGGCAGGTGAGGGACTTGGCGGGGGTGCGGGGGCTGGGGGGAGACGGCTGCCCCGGCGGGTAACGCGGCGGTGCCGAGGAGACCAACGATGAGCGGGAGGGTGAACAGGGCGGCGTGGACGCCGGTGCGGCGGATGCCGGACATGGAGTCCCCCTTCGCCTTTCGGTGGGCGGGCATTGCGAACGGCAGAGAGTCAAGTGCTCAACTGATCACCGAACTCGTCCGGGACGCCTACCGAAGCCTCGCCGGCCACTTCGCCGCCATGGGCTTCGACCCCACCCTGCTGTTCGCCGCCGAACTCGACGACCTGCGGGCCCATGGCACCTGACCGTGCAGCAGTTGCCCCCTCGACCTGGCTGCCGCCCCTCCCCCGACGCCCAGGGCTACCAGTGAGGTAGTAGGCGTGGTGTAGACCCGGCCGGCGACACCTACCGGGAGTCCCGCCACCGGCTCGCGCACGATCTGCCGCGGAAGCCGGGCCAGACCCGTCAGGCATACCGCGAGAGCCAGGAAGACCAGCTCACCGCGCGCGGCCTGGTCCTCGACGCCGTGGTCCTGTGCAATACCCGCTCCCACGACGCCGCCGTCGCCCGGCTCGGAGCGGAGGGCCACGACATCACGGTCGAGGATGTCGCCCGTTCTCCCCGCTCAAGGACCGGCACATCAAGCTCCTGGCCGGTACCCGTGCGACATCAGCGGACCTCCCGTCGGCAGCCGTCAAATACGCGGGGCTCGCTGCCACCCCCCTGGGAAGCAGTTGGGGCCACACGGAGAGGTGAGGCAGGATGCGGGCGTGATCCTCAAATACCCCTGCGTGTGCTGCGGCCGATTGACCATGGACGAGCCGCCCGGCTCGTATGAGATCTGCCCGGTGTGCTTCTGGGAGGACGACGTCCTGCAGCTGCGCTGGCCCGACTGGGAAGTTGGCGCCAATCGGGTCTCACTGGTCGAGGCACAACAGAACTACCAGGCCTTCGGGGCCTGTGATGAGCGGTCCGTGGAGCACATTCGCCCGCCCCGGGACGACGAGCCGCAGGACCGGAGCTGGCGGCCCGTCGACCCCGAGCACGACCACTTCGAGCCTCAGGGCGTTCAGCTGGCCGCGTGGCCCGACGATTGCACCGTCCTTTACTGGTGGCGCTATCGGAACGCGGGTTTCTGGCGTCCTGCTGTCGGATGATGCCGTCACTGCGCCCGCCGCAGCGGGACCCAGCCATGAAGGCGGCGTTCAGTTCCTCGATGGAGGAGAAGGCGCGTCCGGGGTGGGCGTGGTCGTGAATGATGGCGACCTACCGCTCGACCCGGCCCTTTCCAGTGGGCCGATAGGCGGCCAGGAGGTCGGGGTCGAAGTCGTAGTGCCCGGCGAGCGCGACCGCCTCCGGATGTAGAGGAAGGGCGCCTCATCGCCCGTGGATCCGCCCCTTTGAGCAGGATCTCCGCCCGCAGCATCGCGTCGGTCAGCGGGGCGGCCTCGTCCACCACCCGCTGGCGCGGCTGACTGGTGCAGCCCTCTTCGGCGGCGCAACCGGAACCTCACCCGACAGGTACTGGGCGACCGTGCGACGGTTCAGCCCGGTCTCCCTCGCGGTCTGCGGGTCCAACCCCACTGTCAGCCGCCCTCCGCCGACCCCGAACAGACGACGGCAGACTCCCGGCCCCAACCCCTCCGTGCATCAACAACGGCGCACTCTCATCCGTACCGGGGGTGCGCGTTCACGTCACTTGTACGCCGCACCTGCGTCCCCTCCGCGTAGGCGGAACGCCGACGCAACGTCAGTCGTGGCGGGCGAGCTTGACGGCGGAGACGAGCAGGATCAGGGCCAGTGCGGGGATGAGGACCACGTCCGGGAACATGCCGAGCAGCAGGCCGCCCAGCACCGCCCCGGCGATCGAGCCCGCGACCATGACCAGGGCGAAGTGGTGGTTGGCGCGCAGCACCGCGAAGCTGCTGTCGCGGCTGTAGCGGGCGAAGGCGGCCAGCATGGTGGGCAGTGACACCAGCAGGGAGAGGCTCCCCGCGGTCTTGATGTCCTGCCCGAACAGCAGCACGATCGTCGGGATCAGCAGCTCGCCGCCGGCCACACCCATGATCGCGCGACCACCCCGATGCCGAACCCGGCCACTATCCCGATCGGCACCCGCGCCCACAGCGGCAGGTGGAGCGTCCCCAGGGTGGAGCTGTGCGTGATGAGCAGAGCCGCAGCCATGAGCACCATCAGGGCGGCCAGCACCTTGTAGAGGGTGGATGCGCGCATCCGCACCGCCCACGATGCTCCGGCCCAGGCCCCCAGCAGGCTCCCGGCCAGCAGGTTGACCGCGACGGGCCAGTGTCCGGCCAGCTCGGAGGCGGACACGGCAGCCAGGCGGGCGGGCAGTGCGGTCAGGACCACCACCAGGCTCATCGCCTTGTTCACCATGACGGCGGAGAGCGCGACGAAGCCGAACAGGCTGATCAGCAGTGGCAGGCGGAACTCTGCGCCACCCAGACCGATCAGCCCGCCCAGCGCTCCGATGGCCGCCCCCGCACCGAACACCACGGGCAGGGAGTGCGGCGCACGCGGGGGAACAACGAGCCGGTCGGTGGTCATAGCGGGCATCCTCGCTGCTCGCGGCTGCTGCCCGCTACGGCACGTCCATACCTTCGGGGAAAGGCACCGGGCCCCGGGCCAGGCTTCGTCCGGACCTCCGAGCACCGGTGGCCGTGTCCATGCAGGGCAAGCGCGTCGAATTGGGCAGCCGCCTCGCCGCCGGCAACGTGGCAGGGGAGGACTCCTTCCTGATGCGGCGGTTCCGCCGAGCCGGTCTGGTGACGCTGGGCCGCACGGCCACGCCCGAATTCGCCTACAGCACCACCACGGAGCCGGTCCTGTACGGCGCCACCCGCAACCCCTGGGACCTCACCCGGACACCAGGAGGCTCCAGTGGCGGATCGGCCGCGGCCGTCGCCGCCGGCATCACTCCCCTCGCGCACGCCACCGATGCGGCCGGATCGATCCGGGTGCCTGCCGCCAGCACCGGGCTGTTCGGGCTCAAGCCCACCCGCGGTCGGGTCTCCCTGGGTCCGGACGCCGACGAGGTCTTCAACGGCCTCGCGGTGCACGGTGGGCTCAGCCGGACCGTGCGGGACAGCGCAGCCTTGCTCAACCTGATCCAGGGCCCGGAGACCGGCGACCCCTACTTCGCGGAGCGCCCCCGCCGCCCGTACCTCGAAGAGATCACCAAGGAACCCGGCCGCTTGCGCGTCGGCCTGGTCACCACCCCCTGGAGCGGGCGTGCCGTGGAACCGGCCGTGAGCGAGGCCACCCTGGCTGCCGCCCGGCTGCTGGAATCACTCGGCCATCAGGTCGACGTCGCCCTCGTGAATCTCGGCGTGAGCTGGGCGGAGTTCGTCCTCGCCAACGCCCGCCTGTGGTCCGCGAACCTGGTGAAATGGATCGACGGCTTCGCCGGGGCGTTCGGCCGTCCCGTGGACGGGTCCACCATCGAGCCCGAGATGCTCGCGAGCTACGAGTGGGGACTCAAGGTGAGCGGCGCGGAGTTCGTGCACGCCCTGGATGTACGCAATCGGGTCGCCCGCTCGATCGGTGCCCACTTCGAGGTCCAGGACCTGCTGTTGACGCCCACCCTCCCCGAGATGCCGATGACCCTGAGCACCTACGGCCAGGGCATCGGCCACGCCACCATGCGAGCCTTGATCCAACGCCTCACCGCCCTCCCGGACTGTCGCGAGATCCGCCTCTCCTACCACCCCGACAACGCGCCCGCGGCCCGCCTCTACGCCTCTCTCGGCTTCACGCCCACCGGCGGCCACGAGGACGAGGAGATCGTGGCCGCGCTGTCCGTGGGACACGCGGCTTGACGACGCGACCGGTCGTTCGACGGGCTGGCCTCTGCTGCGGCCCGGGCAGGAGCCTTGACCTGCCTCGCCGGGCGGCCTGTCCGGGGAAGGGGACGGCGACTGTTCCACCCCGCGCTGATCGCGCTGGCTCGGCAGCTGCACCGCGGCCCGCAGGTGCGGCCCGTGCCCGGCACGACCAGCGGCCGACGCCTGGAGTGGACCCGGCCGCGACCGAGCGCCGTAGCACTGACGCGGCGCTTCCGCCTTGAGCGTGGGTGATGCATGAGTGTTACGGGATCGCCGCCGGAGGGTGGCTGGGGGTTGGTACCGTCCCACGCCATGTCGGAGAGAGACGCCTCGTCTGTGCGGCCCCATGTGTCGCGGTTGTGTGGTGCCCTTGCCGGGCCGGTGATCGCTGTTCTGGTGGCGGGGTGCGGGCCGTCGCAGTCTGGAGTGGGTGCCGGTTCGGGTGGGGCTACGGATGGGGTGGCGGGGTCCGTTGCCTTGCCGGGCAGCGCCTCGCCGGAGGCCACGCCGTCCGGCGTCGCTCCGTCGGGGGGCAGGGGCGCTTCGGCAACGCCGCCTGGTGGGGCTGGTGGTTCCGCCGCCCCTTCTGTCTCTGCCCCTTCCCCCGCGGCCGTGCCGGTTACGCGGCTGGGGATGTGGGTGGGGGTTGACGGCGGTGGGGTGCGGTTGGTGCGTAGTGGGGATGCTCACGGGTTCACGGTGACGGTGCGGAACGGGAGCGCCGTGGCCTACGGGCACCTTGCGCTGGTCCTTCAGATGGAAGCCGTGCCGGGCGAGCCCGGCGCCGGTTCAGGGCCGGCGTACGTGTTGGAGCGGTGGGATGCGGGCAGCGGGGTGTGGCGGGCCGCGGATCTGCGGATCGCCAACGATGTGCTGCCGTACTCGCTCGTACGTGGGGGGACCGGGCTCGCACGGGACGCGGTCTGGGTGGAGCGGTTTCGGATCCGGGCCACTGTCTCGGCGCCCGTCGGGAACAATCCGGTGATGGTGTCGCTGGTCGACACGGATCGGGATGCGCGGGTCGCGTACGCCTCGGTTGCGCTGAGTACTCGGCCCGCGTAGAGGTTCGGGAGGCGGCGCGGGCCCGGGCCGTACCTCGTCATGAGGTCCTGGACACGGCTGAGGCGAACCCTGACCAGCAGGGGCACACCGTTGTGGTGCGAGGAAGGCGGGCTTCTGGGCGTAGGGGCGGAAGGCCTGCGGAAGCGAGTCGAACAGCGCCCACTGCGTGTCGTACGAGGAGTACCGACATTCCCACTTCGGGAGCTGTTGACGATGAGAGCCGCCGAGGCGGCGGCGCCGCAGTGGACGGGGGAGGTGTTCGGTCAGTCGCAAATCCCGAAACGCAGGATGGTGGCCCAGTTGCTGGTGACCAACAGCAAGTTGCGCCACCACATGTCGCCCATGTGCGGGCCTCCGACGTCGCCGGAGCTTCGGACGGGCCCCAGATGTGCTTCGATGAGGTCGGCGACGCCATCGGCGAGTTCGCCTGCCTGACGGATCTCCACGGGTGTGCGCAGGTTTGGGTCCGAGTACCTTTGGGCGGGCTGCATGAACCCTTCGGTCACCTGTCGGCGGAAAATGTCCCGCCAGGCTTGTGGTGACTCGAAGGGGTCGACCGGCGTTCTTACCTGGTGTCCACTGACCCCCGCGTCGTACACGGCTTGAGCGAGACCCTTCATGCCGTCATGACCGGGTGTCGTCCCAGCCACCGGGACGACATGGAATAGGTAGATGGACGCCACGTGGTTGCAGTCGTCGAGCAGGCCCTCAAGCGGTTCAGCTGCGGCTGACACCGCGTCTGGAGCGTCGAGCGGGTTCAGCATGGGCGTCCGGCTCCTCTGTGCGGCGTCACGCGTGACGAAGTGGTCATCTCCCGCGACGAGGGACAGGGCCCAGGACACGACGTCGTCGCCGGCGCGCTGGGCGCCGACTTCGAGTGGGAAGCCGTCGCAGAAGAAGTATCCAGTGTGACTGGACCGCAGGCCGATGTTGTACCTGGAGGCGTAGTCCTCCATCTCGGCAGCGCCTCACTCCCCGGCTCCGCGCGCCCGTTCCCTGGCCCGGGCCTGCGCGCGGGCGCGCGCCCGCGCCTTCCGCGCGCCCTTGCCCCCGTTCCAGAGCCGCACGGCGAGGACGGCAGCCGAGGCGGCGAACAGGCAGGCGGTGATCAGCAGCCACCGCCCCAGGAAGACGTCGGCCGGCAGGCCGGTGGTGATCGTGTAGCGGCCGACCTGCTGGAGCACCAGCGGCCAGTACACGAGCAGGAGGACCCCGGACACGAAGGCCGGTACCCGGACGTAATTGACCCCGACCCGCGGCCTGCCCTCTCCTGAGCGGGGCCCCAGGACCCGCTGGACGGCCAGGTCGGTGACCGCGTACAGGGGCAGGAGGACGAGGTCGTGCAGGAGCGCGGCCCCGACGAACCACACCGCCACGCCCAGGGTGTCGCCCTGGAGCAGGCGCAGGCCCGCGTAGCAGGCCAGGGCGAAGGAGGCGAGGACGAGGAGCAGGTGGAGCGGGGAGGCACCGTACCGGCGGCGGAAGGCCGTCGTCACGGTGTTCGCGGTGGGCGTCCTCATGCCGGTTCCCCGAAGGTGAGGCGCGTGACCCATTTGGTGTTGTGGACGCCGGGGGCGCCGGGGACGATGACCCGGGCCGGGTAGCCGTGGTCCGGGGAGAGGACGGCGCCGTTGACCCGTACGGCCAGCAGGGAGCGGTCGTCGCGGACCTGGTGGGCGCTCAGGACGACCGAGCTGAACGGTCCGCCGCGCTGGACGGATTCGACCAGGACCTGCGGGGTGTGCGCGCCCAGGCCGACGAGGGCGGCCAGGTCGGTGAGGCGGACCCCGCTCCAGCGCTGGTCGGGGGTCGACCAGCCCTCCACGCAGGCGATGGGCAGCAGCGCCTCGCTCTGGGGCAGGGCGAGCAGCCGGTCGTAGGTGAGGTCAGTCTGTCGGCCCGCTCCGCGTACGGTCAGCCGCCAGGCCGGACCGATGTCGCTCGGGCGGATGCCGACGGCGGCGGCGGTCTTGTTGATCTGGAAGCCGTTCGGCCCGAAGCCGGGTTCCTGGCTCCGCGGGGCCAACAGTGCCGTCCGGCGGAACCAGCCGCCCACGCTCTGCCCGGCAGTCACCACGAAGAGCGCGAGCGATCCCAGCCCGACCATCCCCAGCGCGCCACGCCGGGACATCGTGGGAGCGGCCGGGCGGGGCGAGACCAGGCCTGCCGCCTCCAAGCTGTCCGGGGCCGGCTGCCGCGGCCCGGCGCGCAGGGCCCGCACGGCCCGTTTCAGCCGGAAGGCCACGTGGACCGCGAAGGCGCCGACGAACACCCAGGCCCCGTAGAAGTGGAGTGTGTAGAAGGAGCCCGGGAAGATGTAGTGGAGCTGCACGTTGAGGATGCCGGTGACGAACTCGAACCCGGCGCCTCCCACCAGCAGGAGCAGGGAGAGCCGCTCGACGACCTGGGCGGCCGACCGCACCGGCGGCCAGACGAAGAGCTTCGGGATCACCGACCACAGCTTCGCCAGGAGCACGGGCACGAGCACGATGCCGAGCGTGACGTGCACGCCTTGGGTGACGCGGTAGAGCCAGTACGGGGAGGTCGGCCAGGAGAAGAGGTAGAAGCCGAGCCACCCCTTGTCCGGGGTCTGGTCGTTCACCGCCGCGAGGTCCGGATTGTAGGCGGCGTACGACAGCAGCCCCGTGACGAACAGGACCGTGACGCCGAACAGGAGGACGGTCCCGAACACCGCGGTCAACCACGGGCCTCGCAACGGGCTGCGCCAGAACTCGGGACGCGACGGACCCCGCGGCGGGCCGGCCGCCCACGCCGACCCCAGGGCGGGCCGCGGTCCGCCCGGCCGCGTCCGACCGCCGGCCTCCGGCTCCCCTTCCCCACGCGCCGGCTCACCGGGTACGGGCTTCCCGTCGCCGTCCCGCATGCCGTGGCCCCGCAGGGGACGCCGCGCGGACCCGTCGCCCTTCGGCGCGGGCCGCGGGGTGTCCCCGTTGCCGCCCTGCCTGCCGCCGCTCGCGTCCATGGGGCACCTCCGCAGGTTCCGCTCTCCAGGGCTCACCGGGCCGCCCCAGCCAACGAGAACATGCCCCACCACACGTGACGGAGATCTCGTGACACGCCGGCCCGCAGCCCTCATGGCGGCGTCCCTCCGCCCGGGTGAGGCCCGGTGGCGCCGGTAGGGGCGGGCGACCCGGGCAGCGTTGCCGCGGCCGGCCGAGCACTCCGACAGCCTCGGCAAGCTCGTCGTCGACGGGCGCCGCGGCCCTGCTGTTCCACCGGCTTCGTCACGGGGCACACCGTGCGCCTGTCCGGTACCGCGGTCCTGCAGTGGTCTGCTGATGGCTCGAGCCACGACGAGGGCGGCACCGACCAACGCGTCCGCTGCCACATCGGTGGCGTCGTCGACGGCTCCGCCGCACCGGGGCCGGCCCGCACCGCATCCGGAGCGCCGCCCACCGCACAGGAAGGACCGACGACCATGAACGAGCCCCCACCGGAACCGAACGGCCGCACCCGACTCGCCCACATCCTCGGCGTGCCGCTCGCCCCGGAGGTCGAGCGGCAATGGCCCCAGATGGGCGAGGTCGTCCACGGGAGCAGGCTCATCGGCGAGATCGAGGCGAACTTCCCCGGACTCGCCCTCGGAGTGGGGCGACGGCTGCGCCTCGACGACGACGTGATCGTCGTGGAGTGGACCTGCGACTACGGCGACGGCCGCCTCTACCGGAACGTCACCATCGCCGAGCTCCGCGAGGGCCGGGCCGTACGGGTCACCGACTACTGGGGCGAACCGACCACCACTCCCCCGTGGCGCCTGCCGCTCACCGCCCGCCTCGACATGCCGGGCGACGGCATCTGGAAGGACCACCGACACCTCGGCCACCACTGACGTCCGCCCGTAACCACCCGGCCGTGGTGCCCCTCGCCCCCCTCGCCGTTCCCGGGGCTCCGTATGACGGAAGGCTTACGTGCACGCGTGGGAGGCCCCCGGAGGGTTGCGCGCTGCGTAGCGTCCTGGGCATGCGCGTACTCGTCACCGGAGGAGCCGGGTTCATCGGCTCCCGCATCGTCACCACCCTCACGGAGCGCGGGCACGACCCCGTGGTCCTCGACGCCCTGCTACCAGCCGCCCACCCGGCTGCCCCACCACTGCCCGATGCGGAGTTCGTCCGGGCCGACGTACGGGACGCGCACGCGGTCCGGGCGGCGTTGCGCGGAGTGGACGCGGTGTGCCACCAAGCGGCGATGGTCGGGCTCGGGAAGGACTTCGCGGACGCCCCCGAGTACGTCGGCTGCAACGACCTCGGGACGGCGGTGCTGCTGGCGGAGACGGCCGCCGCCGGCATCCGGGAACTCGTACTCGCCGGGTCGATGGTGGTCTACGGAGAGGGCCGGTACGCCTGCGAGCGGCACGGAACGGTACGCCCCGGGCCGCGGCGGACCGAGGACCTCACTGCAGGCCGTTTCGAGCCCCGCTGCCCCGACTGCGGAGCCGAGCTCGCGCCGGGCCTGGTCGGCGAGGACGCGCCGACGGATCCGCGGAACGTCTACGCGACGACGAAACTGGCCCAGGAGCACCTGGCGGCGTCCTGGGCCCGGTGTACGGAGGGCCGTGCGGTGTCGCTGCGCTACCACAACGTGTACGGGCCGGGAATGCCGCGCGACACCCCCTACGCCGGGGTGGCCTCGTTCTTCCGGTCCGCCCTGGCCAGGGGCGAGGCCCCCCGGGTCTTCGAGGACGGTGCGCAGCGGCGGGACTTCGTCCACGTCGCGGACGTGGCTTCGGCGAACGTGGTGGCGCTGGAGGCCGTCGGTGGCATCGCTGCCGGAAGGCTGACCGCGTACAACACCGGCAGCGGGGAGCCGCACACGGTCGGCGAGATGGCGTCGGAGCTCGCCGCGGCGCACGGCGGACCGGCGCCGGTGGTCACGGGCGAGTTCCGCCTCGGCGACGTACGGCACATCACCGCCGACTCCACCCGGCTGCGCAACGAACTGGGCTGGCGCCCGGAAGTGGGCTTCGCCGACGGGATGGCCGAGTTCGCCCGGACCGGTCAGCGCGCGTCGGCGGGTGCCGTCGGCTGACGGCCGTACTGCGGCCCGGCAGACGGGACGGGCGAGGGAACCGGCCGACGCCGCCGTCGGCCGGCTCCGCTGCGGGCTGACCGCGAAGGCCCGCGCCCACACCCACGCCCGCGCCCGCGCCCGCGCCCGACGGAGGGGTACGCGCCCGGGACCCGCCAGCCGGTGTCGAACACGCGGGGCAGGTCCTCCTCCGGGGATGCCTCCGGAGGAGGGCCGGGGCCGGGTTCGGCTTCGTTACGGGTTGCCGACCCTCCGAAAGGACATCGTGCCGTCCCGGGGTGGACCCGGGCCTGCCGCCGTGCGACGTGGTGTCCGCGTTTCGTAAGGTCTTCGGGCGCCTTTCTCGGCCGTCCGGTTCCTACGGTGTGGAGGGTGACTTCATCTGCTTGCGGTCCGCTCCGAGCGGACCTCGTACTGCCCTGCCTCGACGAGGCGGAAGCCCTCCCCTGGGTGCTGGCACGGGTGCCGGCCGGCTGGCGGGCCATCGTCGTCGACAACGGCTCCACCGACGGCTCGGCGGACATCGCCCGCGGCCTCGGCGCCACCGTCGTGCACGAGACCCGGCGCGGCTTCGGGGCCGCCTGCCACGCCGGGCTGCTCGCCGCACGCACCGAGCTGGTCTGCTTCTGCGACTGCGACGCCTCCATGGACCCCGGCCTCCTCGCCCCGATGGCCGAGCGGGTCGCGGCCGGCGAGACGGACCTGCTGCTCGGCCGGCGCCGCCCGCAGGAACGCGGCGTCTGGCCGGCGCACGCCCGCGCGGGAAACCTCGCGCTGGCCCGGATGCTGCGCCGCCGCACCGGCCTGCGGCTGCACGACCTCGGGCCGATGCGGGTCGCGCGCCGCGAGGCGCTGCTCGGCCTGGAGCTGACCGACCGGCGCAGCGGCTACCCGCTCCAGATGGTCGTCCGCGCCGCCGACGCGGGCTGGCGGGTGACCGAGACGGACATCCCCTATCTGCCCAGGTCGGGGAAGTCCAAGGTCACCGGCACCTGGCGGGGTACCTGGCACGCCGTACGCGACATGCGCCGGGTGCTGGCGGAGCCGCCGGGCACGCGACGCTCACCGGCCGAGGGGGTCTCCGCATGAGCACCCTCCTCGTCATCGCCAAGGCTCCCGTCGCGGGTCGCGTGAAAACCCGTCTGACCACGGTGTTCACCCCGCAGCAGGCAGCGGACCTGGCCCTCGCAGCACTTCAGGACACCCTGGACGCGGTCCTTGCCACGCCGGCCCGGCGACGCGTCCTGGTCCTCGACGGACCACCGGGGCCCTGGGTGCCGGACGGGATCGAAGTCGTCGCGCAGGGCACGGGCGGCCTGGACGCCCGGCTGGCCGCCGCGTTCGCCCTGGCCGACGGGCCGGCCCTGCTCGTCGGCATGGACACCCCTCAGGTCACCCCCGGCCTCCTCACGCTCGGGCTCGACTTCACCCAGGCGGACGCCTGGTTCGGGCCCGCCGACGACGGAGGGTTCTGGGCACTCGGCCTGGCGGCCCCCGACCCGGCCCTCCTGCTCGGCGTGCCCATGTCCGTGGCACACACCGGTGAGGTCCAGCGGCGGCGACTCGCGGACACCGGGCTGGCCGTACGGGACCTGCCCCAGCTGTGCGACGTGGACACCCCCGCCGACGCCGAACGCGTCGCTGCGGCCGCACCGGGCACCCGGTTCGCCGCCCTGCACTCCGGGCTGTGCGCGGTGACGCAATGAACGCCCAGCTCACCGAACCGGCCGCCCGCACCTGGCAGGCCGACCCGTACGCCGACGCGCTGCGCCTCGGTCGGGGCCCGCTCTACCTCCGTCGCCGCGACGGCTGGCTGCTGCCGCTGGACGTCGAACGGTGGTGCGCCGAGCCCGATGCCGCCGACGACACCGTCCTGGCCCGCTGCACCGGGCCCGTCCTCGACGTCGGCTGCGGACCGGGGCGTCTGGTCGCGGCCCTCGCCCGGCTCGGTCGCACGGCACTCGGCATAGACATCACCCCCGAGGCTGTGGCCCGGTCCGTGCGGGCGGGTGGCAGCGCACTGTGCCGGTCGGTGTTCGACCCGCTTCCCCGCGAAGGCGGTTGGGGCACGGTCCTGCTCATCGACGGCAACATCGGCATCGGCGGGGACCCCGCCGCCCTGCTGCGCCGGGCCGCCGAACTGGCCGCGCCCGGCGGCTCCCTGCTGGTCGAGGTGGCCACCGCCGACGTCGACGAACGCGTCGAGGTCCACGTCGAGGACGTGAACGGCGGCCGCGGAGCGTCCTTCTGGTGGGCCCGGCTCGGTGCACGGGCCCTGTGCACCGAGGCGAGGGGCGCCGGCTGGATCCCGTACGGCACCTGGCAGGCAGCGGGCCGGCACTTCGTGCACCTCACCCGCTGACGGCTCCTGCGCGACGAACACTGGCGGGGGTGGGGGGGGGGGTGGGTGGGGGGGGG
>NZ_JBHXTC010000021.1:0-37704 GCF_042677605.1 Streptomyces sp. NPDC127106
CAGGTAAGACCGGGTCCGTCCCGGCGCAGCGCGTTGAAGCAGGAAGCCACCAGAAGGGCCAGACGGCCCAGGCTGGAATCCCCGTCCTTTAGGGCGGGGAGCACGTCAACCCGCGGCAGGATGCCCCGGCCGTCGGACTCGGCGTCGGTGTGCTCGCCGAGCCGCTCCACGGCCAGCCCGGCCCCGGCCGCGGCCGTCACGTACGTGGCGACGGCCAGGTCGAACCGGCCGCCGAGCGAGGATTCCTGGGCCGTCGCCCGAAAGGCTGAGGCCGCGTCCTGGTCAGTATCCCGAGGGGTGTGCGGACAGCCAGGCGGTGTGGCGGTCGCGCAGGCGGTCGCGTTCCCCGGGGGTGGGGAGGATGACGTCGGCTCCGCCGTCGTACGCGTGGTGGATGCGGGTGAGGTTCGGGTCCGTCACGAGGACCCCCGACAGGGCCGCGTCGGCGGCCGCGCGGAGCAGCGGGTCGAGGCAGCCGCGTACCCAGGGCCGCCGGTCGGCGTAGAAGTACCACAGCTGGTCCGGACCCGGGTCGGACGCCTCGTCCAGGACGGTCCACAGGGTGCCCGCCGGGTGGAGGGCCCTGCGCAGCACCGTCCACTCCGGAGAATCGGCCGTTTCGGCCGGGTCCGTCCAGTCGATGGTCACCACGTAGACCTCGCCGTCCGCGAAGAGCTCGTCGAGGACCGTGTTGTACCGGTCGAGGAGGACCGCGTACTCGGCCTCGTCGTCCGCGTAGCGCTTCGACTCCGGCAGGCTGTGGAAGCGGACCCAGCGGTTTCCGTATGTCGTCTTCAGATCCCACGGCAGCACCGGCCCGGCAGGCCTCTGGGCCTGCCAGAGCCGGGTCAGCCGCTCGTGCGCCGGGTCGGGGAGCGGGGCGTCGCTCACTCCGCGGGCGCTGTGGCCACGCCGATGGGGCAGGAGACGCCCGTGCCGCCTATGCCGCAGTAGCCCGCCGGGTTCTTGTCCAGGTACTGCTGGTGGTAGGCCTCGGCGGGCCAGAACGGGCGGTCCTCGACCGGGAGGATCGCCGTGGTGATCGGGCCGTAGCCGGAGGCGTTCAGGACCTGCTGGTAGGCGTCGCGGGAGGCTTCGGCCGCGGCCTGCTGGGCGGGGGAGTGGGTGTACACCGCGGAGCGGTACTGGGTGCCCACGTCGTTGCCCTGGCGGAAGCCCTGGGTGGGGTCGTGGGACTCCCAGAACAGCTTCAGCAGCGTGGCGTACGAGACGGCCGACGGGTCGAACACCACGCGGACGACCTCCGTGTGGCCGGTCAGGCCCGAGCAGACCTCCTCGTACGTGGGGTTCTGCGTGTGGCCGCCCTGGTAGCCGACGAGGGTGGTCCACACCCCGGGCGTCTGCCAGAACTTCCGCTCGGCGCCCCAGAAGCAGCCCAGCCCGAAATCGGCGACCTCCAGGTGCTCCGGGTAGGGGCCGGCGAGGGGGTTGCCGAGGACGGTGTGCTGCGGCGGCAGGGCGAACAGGGGCTCGGTGCGGCCGTCGAGGGCCTGCTCGGCGGTGGGGAGCTCGGGCGTGCGGCGGTACGAGAACATGGAATTCCCTCCTTGGTACCTCCCTCAACGGACGGGGGCGGGCCCGGATTCCCCACCTCGGGTGGAGGGGGGTCCGGGCCCGCCCGTCCGCGGCCGTTCGCCGCGCGTCCGTCTCGGCCGTTCGCCGGATGTCCGCTACTCCGTCGTCACGCGGACCGCCCAGTCGCGTGCGTACAGGTACCGCCGCTTCGGCTGGGAGTGGTACGACCACGGTATGTGGCCGATGTACCCGTCGATGTGGCGGAACTGCTCCACCGCCTCCGCGTCCCGGTCCTGCCAGAACAGCATCCAGGCCAGCAGGTGCCGCAGCCTGACCGCCCGCCGGTCGCCGGGGCCGGCCGCGGCCAGGTCGGCCAGGGCGGCGTCGACGGCCGCGCAGACCTCGGGCTCCTTGTAGTAGTCCTCCGCCTGGAGGTCGTCGTCCCAGGATTCGTTCTCGAAGTAGGCGATCAGCGGCAGCAGCGACAGCAGCTCGCCGGGCTCGGCCCCGTCGGCCGCCTTGCGGGCGAAGCCGAGGGCCAGCTCGTGCGAGCCGCGCCACTTCGCCGCCCAGTACTGCATGCAGTGGGTGTGCGCGGTCAGCAGCTTGGGGGCGCGGGCCGTGATCTGCGCCCACAGTTCCTCGTACCGCTCGTGCGGGTAGCCCAGGCCCATCCCGATGGCCTGTTCCACCATGTACGGGACCGGGTCGGCGGGGTCGGCCAGCTTCTGGGCGGCGTGCGCGGTGCGCTCCGCCGTGAGCAGCAGCTCGCGGAAGAGCCGGAACTGCTCCTGCGTGGTGCGGGCCCCGGACTGGCTGCCGCGCACGTTCCACGCGACCTGTACGGCGGTGTCCGCCTCGACGACCGCCGCCGTCGGGTCCCCGGGACGGGCCGCCTGCCAGGCCAGCAGCCACGCGTCGTCCTCGGCGGCCGCCTCGGACAGGGCGCGGACGCGCTCCCAGCGCTCTTCCCAGTCCGTTCCGGCGGCGTCGATCCAGGCGGCGCCGGCCTGCCAGTCGCCGGCCCGGACCGCCGCCAGCGCGGCCGTCTGCTCCGGGGGTACGGGCTGTGCGTGCTCGGTGTCGAGGTCGGCCTCGGGGACGAACCCGAGCGCGACGACGGCCGCGGCCTGCTCCGCCTTGGTCTGGTCCTCCAAGGTGGCGGTGGCGGCCCGGGTGGCCGCGATCTCGGCTTCCAGGGCGTCCGAGCGGGCGTTCAGTTTCCGCGCCTTGCGCACGTAGTACATGGCGCGCAGCAGTTTCCAGGCGCCCGCGAGGAGCAGGACGCCGAGGACGGTCAGTGCGATGGTCACGGGGCAAGCACCAGCTTTCGCAGGGGTTCGGTGTCGCACTGGTCGGCGGCGGCCGCCTCCAGCGCGGACTTCAGCTGCTCCTCGAACTCCTCGGAGGGGTAGCGCAGCGTGGCCGGGTCGGACCAGGACAGCTCCCAGCGGGCGGTGGCGCGGGCCGTGAGCTCGACGGTGACGAGCCGGCCCAGGAGCCTCCGGACGACGGGGCGGGCGAACTCGCGGGCGGTGCGGCCGGTGGCCGCGGCGGCCTCCTCGGACTTCGGGTAGCGGTCGGCGATGCGCCAGCGCAGGGCCGGGTCGGCGTCGATGGCGTCCAGGACCGTCATCAGGTCCGGGCCGCGGCCCGAGTCGTCGGCGGGGCGCGCGCCCTCCGCGGCGAAGGCGTCGCGGACGTCCTGGGCGCCCCGGTCCGCGTAGACGGTCATGCTCTCGTGGACCAGGTCCGGCCAGTCCACCCGCTTCAGGGCGAGCGCCTGCGGGGTCAGTACGGCCTGCTCCAGCGCGGTCTGGGCCGCCTCGGGGTTCGAGAGCAGGGCCAGCGAGGGGCGGGCGTCCGCGTGGCCGCGGGCGTCGTCGGGCAGGGCCTCGATGAGGGCGACGCGCTCGGCGAGCGGGGGGTGGGAGTCGTACGGGTCGGCGGGCTCGGTGGGCAGCTCGCGGCGCATCTCGTCCAGCTCGGCGGAGCGGGCGTCGAGGAGGCTGCCCAGCCCGCCGAAGACCTGCCCGGGCCGGGGCAGCAGATGGACGTTGAGGCCGAGGGTGGCGTACGCGTCCATGTAGAACTTGTGGGCGCGGCCCAGCGCGTTGAGCTCGCGCAGGGCGGAGGCGGCGGCGTCGCGTCCGGCGACCTTCACCGAGGCGAGGTCGGCGGAGAGCTCCTGGCGGCGGGCGGAGGAGAGGGTGGCGCGCATGTAGAACCGGCCGTACGCCGTGTAGACCTTGGCCATGGCGCGGTGGGTGGCGCCGTCGAAGCGGGTGTCGACGTCGTGGGCCTTCTTGCCCTTGGCGATTCGTTTCTCCGCCTGCTTCTCCTGCCGGGCGCGCTCCTTGGCGACCTTGGCCGCGGCGCGCTCGTGGAAGTGGGCGACGGTACGGGTGAGCTGGGCGTGCCCGCGGGCGATCAGCGCGCCGAGGCGGGTGTCGAAGTTGGCGTAGTGGCCCATCTCGTGGGCGAGCACGGCGCGCAGCTGCATCTCGTCCAGGCCGGTCATCAGCGGCAGCCCGAGGTACAGGCGGCGGGGGCCGGGCAGCAGGCCGAGCAGCCGCGGTTCCTCGCTGACGGCCGCGTTCACGTCGGCGACCAACACGATCTCGTCGGGGGCGCGGGTGCCGACCTGCTCCGCGATCTCGCGGACGGTCTGCCACAGGACCGGCTCCTGCTCGGGGCCGACGGGCACGCCGGGGACGGGGTCTTCCTTGGGGGTGCGGAGCATGAGCATGCCGCGCACGATCGGGATGGCGAGGACGCCGGTGACGGCGATCAGTTTGAGCAGCCCGAGACCGCGCAGCCCGGCCGTGTACGCGCCGAGGTCGACGCCGGCGAGCAGGGCGAGCAGGACGAGGCCGAGCAGATAGAACCCTGCGAGCAGGACGAGAGCGCGCAACGCGCGCAGTGAAGCGCCCATATAGGACAGATCCCCCCGGGGATGAAGACGGTGCGGGGTGCCGGGCGCACCACCCCCGCGGTCCGCCGGGGCCGGGTACGGGCGACCCGGTTGCGGCGGTGCGGTGCGGTGCGTGCGGCACCTGCGGCCGCGCCGGGTCGGAGGCGGGCCGGTGGCGGAGCCGGGGGCGCCCGGACCTGCCGGCCGGCCCGACGGCCACGGGGGGATCATGCGGCCTCATGGTCACTTACGGCAAACTTATAGCCCGAAGGCGGTGCCTCAGTGGGGCAGGGTGGCCGGGGAACCGCCGTTGGCCTCGTAGCCGGCGACCGCCAGGGCGCGGTACACCGCGTACGCGGCGGCGGGGTCCGGCGCCGCCGACCACGGCAGGGCACCGACGCAGCCGTCCACGTGCCGCACCTGTTCCATGGCCTCCGCCCAGCGCTCCATCGACACCAGGAACGACAGCAGCATGTGCCGTACGTGCGCCAGCATCGGGTCGTCGGGCCGGGCCTGGTGCACCGCGTACAGCGCGCCCTCCACCGCCCGGACCACCACCGCGCTCTGCCAGAAGGCGCCCAGCACCAGGTCCGGCTTGTGCTCGTACACGGCGAACAGCGGCAGGGCCGCCAGCAGCGAGCCCTGCGGGGCCCGGGCCGCCGCCGCGTGGGCGAAGGCGTCGGCCTTCTCCCGAGACCCGTGCCACTTCTCGCACCAGTAGTGCAGGGCGGCCAGGTGGGCGCCCATGTGGTTCGGGGCCACGTCGATGACCTTCGCCCAGAGGGTGTCGAACTCCGCCTCCGAGTAGCCGAGCGCCCGCGCGATCGCGAGCTCCGTGATGTACGGGACCGGGTCGCCCGGGGCCAGCAGCACCGCCTTGCGGCAGGCCTCCCGTGCCTCCTCCAGGATGATCCGGTGGTCCTCGGAGCCCACGCCGCCCGAGTGCCGCCACGCCTGCTGCACCAGCAGCTCGGCGTGCACCTGCGCGCCGCCCGCGTCCTTCTCGGCCTGCAGCCGCCACGCCTTCAGCCAGGACGCGCCCACCCCGGGCCGCGCCACGAGATCCAGGGCCGCGGCCCCGGCGAAGGCCTGCACCCGCTGCCAGCGCAGCTCGCCGTCCCGGGGAGTGCCGGCCAGCAGCTGGGAAGCGGCCTGCCACTGCCCGGTCTGCTGCACGACGGCGAGGGCGTCCATCAGGTCCTGGTCGGGGCCGGGGACCCGGATGTCGAGCTCCTCTTGCAGGGCGAAGCCGTAGTCCGCGGGGTCGGCGGCGTCGGGGCTGCCGGGCGGGACCAGGCGCAGGCCGCCCCGCCTGCGCCGTATCAGGGGACCGAGGGCGGCCACGAGCAGGCCGACGGCGATCAGGAACCACAGAATCTCCATGCCCTCAAGCGAACCAGACCGACCCGTGCCGAGGCGAATGTGAACACCGTGTTGCAGGACCGCCCCGTGCCCCGTCCCCGGCAGCGACCACGGGGTGGCGTACGGCCGTACGGGCCTTAGGCTCTGCCCATGAGCGACGACAGCCACGAGCACCAGAGCTTCGAAACCCGCGCGATCCACGCGGGCAACACGGCGGACCCCCTGACCGGCGCGGTCGTGCCCCCGATCTACCAGGTCTCCACGTACAAGCAGGACGGCGTCGGCGGCCTGCGCGGCGGCTACGAGTACAGCCGCAGCGCCAACCCCACCCGCACCGCGCTGGAGGAGAACCTCGCGGCGCTGGAGGGCGGCACGCGCGGCCTGGCCTTCGCGTCCGGACTCGCGGCCGAGGACTGCCTGCTGCGTACGCTGCTCGCGCCGGGCGACCACGTGGTCATCCCGAACGACGCCTATGGAGGAACCTTCCGCCTCTTCGCGAAGGTCGTCTCCCGCTGGGGCGTGGAGTGGTCGGTGGCCGACACCTCCGACCCGGAGTCGGTGCGCGCCGCCCTCACCCCGAAGACGAAGGCCATCTGGGTCGAGACCCCCTCGAACCCGCTGCTCGGCATCACCGACATCGCCGTGGTCGCCGAGATCGCGCGCTCGGCCGGCGCCAAGCTGGTCGTGGACAACACCTTCGCCTCCCCGTACCTGCAGCAGCCGCTCGCGCTCGGCGCGGACGTCGTCGTGCACTCGCTGACCAAGTACATGGGCGGCCACTCCGACGTCGTCGGCGGCGCCCTGGTCACCGCCGACGCGGCCCTGGGCGAGGAACTGGCGTACCACCAGAACGCGATGGGCGCCGTGGCCGGCCCCTTCGACTCCTGGATCGTGCTGCGCGGCATCAAGACCCTCGCGGTGCGCATGGACCGGCACGCGGAGAACGCGGCGAAGGTCGCCGAGATGCTGACCCGCCACCCCAAGGTGCACAAGGTCCTCTACCCGGGCCTGGCCGAGCACGCGGGCCACGAGATCGCCGCCAAGCAGATGCGCAACTTCGGCGGCATGGTGTCCTTCTGCGTCCTCGGCGGCGAGGAGGCGGCGGTCGAGGTCTGCAACCGCGCCAAGCTGTTCACCCTGGGCGAGTCCCTCGGCGGCGTCGAGTCCCTCATCGAGCACCCGGGCCGCATGACGCACGCCTCGGTGGCCGGTTCGGCCCTGGAGGTCCCCGGTGACCTGGTGCGCCTCTCCGTCGGCATCGAGAACGCCGACGACCTGCTCGCGGACCTGACCCAGGCCCTCGGCTGACAGGCCGACAGGCACGACAGGCCGACAGGCACAACAGGCCGACAGGCCCAACAGTCAGGCCAGGCCGACAGCACCGCCGGGCGGTGGCTACCAGCCCTCCAGGGGCGGGGAGACACCGCTCGGCGGGACCTCCCACGGGCGGGCCAGCGAGGCCCACACGGCGAAGGCCGTCGCCGCCGCGAGCAGCAGTGTCCAGCCGGCGCGGCGCAGGATGCGCCGGCGCCGCAGCAGCCGGTCCCCGCGGGCCGCGGCGGTGGCCGCCAGCCCGGCCGGCACCACCGGGTACGGGCCCTCCATCAGCCCCCTGACCTGGGCCTCCTTGCGGTCCGGGACGCTCATGCGGCCTCCCCCCGGCGGGCCCGCAGCGCGGCCACGGCCCGCCCGGACAGCACCCGCACCCGCTCGACCGGCAGCCCGAGCTGCGCGGCCGCGACCTCGTGCGCCACGCCCTCGTACACGCACAGCACGAGCACGAGCCGTTCCAGCGGCGGGAGCGGGGCGAGGACGCCCCGGCCGCCGTGGAGGCGGCGCCCGGTGCGGGCGAAGGCGGCGCACAGCTCCTGGCGGGTGTGGTCGTAGGGGTCGTCGCCGCGCAGCCGTTCCCAGCCGGCGTACGTGCGGGCCAGCGCGCCGGCCAGCAGCCGGCGGGCCGCCGGGCAGTCGGCGCCGGACGCGGCCCCGGCCGCGGTACCGGCCTCGGCCGTCAGCAGGACCGCGACGTGCAGGAGCCGCCCCGCCGCGCCCGCGACGAAGGCCTCGAACTCGGCGTAGGGCCCTGCTCGGTGGTCCACACGGCCTATGGTGCGGGCAGGGGCACGGCCCCGGTCAAGGGGTCGGACACACCCGGTCCGGGCCGCCCGCGGACCGCGGCCTCAGGAGGCCGGGCCGGCCTCCGACACGGTGCCCATCAGCTCCGACAGCGAGCCGTTGAAGCGGGTCAGCAGTCCGGTGAACGCCTCCCGCTCCTCCTCGCTCCAGCCGTCGGTGACCCGGGCCATCAGCTCGCGCCGGGACATCCGGACCTCCTCCAGCCGCGCCAGCCCGCGCGGGGACAGCGCGAGGACGACCGCCCTCCCGTCCTCGGGGTGCGAGGTGCGCTTGACCAGCCCGGTGTCGACCAGCGGGGCGACCTGCCGGGTGACGGTCGAGGAGTCGATGCCCATGCCGCAGGCGAGGGCCTTGACGCCCATCGGGCCTTCCAGGTCGAGCCGGTTCAGCAGCAGGTACGCGGCGCGGTCCATCGAGTTGCGGGCCTGTCCGACCCCGCCCAGGCGGGTCTGCTCGGCGCGGCGCGCGAAGACGGCCACCTGGTGCTGGAGCGCGTCCAGGAGACCGGCTTCGGGGCGTGTTTCGGCCGCCGCGGGCAGGTCGGAATTGGCCGGGTTGGAAGGCATGGCCGTGAGCTCTCTTCGCGTGGGGCCGACAGGATGGGGGACAGAGTACGCGGCCGTGCGGCGGCTCGTACGCCGCGTGGGAGAACTGGTACGACTGGTACGAGCCCGGTACGGAACCGGCGCGGAACGCGGTACGGAGCACGCCCCGCGCCCGTCCCCCATGGCCGGATTTCGCCCCTTCCGCGCGGGTCCGCCCGGTGCGCGGGGTCACGCCCGTGTCGTGCGGGGGCTGCGAGACTGGCGGCATGAACCACCTCGTGCTGCAGCCCGTCCCGCCCGTCATCCTCGACGACGTCCGGGGGGCCCAGAAGATGCTCTCGGGCGTCGCCCGGGTCACCCCGATGGAAGGCAGCCGGCACCTGTCCGCCCTCACCGGCTCCCCGGTCCACTTCAAGTGCGAGAACCTCCAGCGCACCGGATCCTTCAAGCTGCGCGGGGCGTACGTCCGCATCGCGGGCCTGCGGCCCGAGCAGCGGGCGGCGGGCGTCGTCGCCGCGAGCGCGGGCAACCACGCGCAGGGCGTGGCCCTCGCGTCCGCGCTGCTCGGCGTGCACGCGACCGTGTTCATGCCGGTCGGGGCACCGCTTCCGAAGGTCGCCGCGACCCGCGAGTACGGCGCCGAGGTACGGCTGGAGGGCCATGTCGTCGACGAGACGCTCGCCGCGGCCGAGGAGTACGCGGACCGCACCGGGGCGGTGTTCATCCACCCCTTCGACCACCGCGACATCGTCGCCGGTCAGGGCACCGTGGGCCTGGAGATCCTGGAGCAGTGCCCGGAGGTGCGCACGATCCTCGTCGGGATCGGCGGCGGCGGCCTCGCGGCGGGCATCGCCGTCGCGGTGAAGGCGCTGCGGCCGGACGTGCGGGTGGTCGGCGTGCAGGCGGCGGGCGCGGCCGCGTACCCGGTGTCGCTCCGGGCGGGCCACCCGGTCTCGATCGACAATCCGAGCACCATGGCCGACGGCATCAAGGTCGGCCGCCCCGGCGACGTCCCGTTCCGGATCATCGGTGAACTGCTCGACGACGTCCGCACGGTGTCGGAGGACGAGCTCTCCAGCGCCCTGCTGCTCTGCCTGGAGCGGGCCAAGCTGGTCGTCGAGCCGGCGGGGTGCGCCCCGGTGGCCGCACTGCTGAGCGAGCCCGAACTGTACGGGTCGGGCCCGGTGGTGGCGGTCCTGTCCGGCGGGAACGTCGACCCGCTGCTGCTCCAGCGGATCCTGCGGCACGGCATGGCGGCGGCGGGCCGCTACCTGTCCCTGCGGCTGCGGGTGGCGGACCGGCCGGGGGCTCTGGCCGGGCTGCTGGCGGTGCTGTCGGTGGTGGACGCGAACGTGCTGGACGTGAGCCACGTACGGACCGACCCGCGGCTGGGGCTGACGGAGGTCGAGGTCGAGCTGCACCTGGAGACGAAGGGCCCGGAACACTGCACGGAGGTCGCGCGCTCGCTGCACGCCGCCGGGTACGCGGTCATCGGCTGAGGCAGGCAGGCAGGCAGGCGGGCGAGCGGGCGAGCGGGCGGGCGCCGCATGCCCGGCGCCCCTAGGATTTGCCTAGGGAACACCCGATTCCCCCTGGGAGAATCCTCATGCCGGGCGCGATATACGCCGAAGGCCTGGTGAAGACCTTCGGCGACGTACGGGCACTGGACGGCGTGGACCTCGACGTCCCCCGGGGCACCGTGCTGGGTCTCCTCGGCCCGAACGGAGCCGGCAAGACCACGACCGTGCGGGTCCTGACCACCCTCCTGCGGCCCGACTCGGGCCGGGCCCTCGTCGCGGGGATCGACGTCCTGCGCCACCCCGACGCGGTGCGCCGCGCGATCGGCCTGTCCGGCCAGTTCGCGGCCGTCGACGAGTACCTGACCGGCCGGGAGAACCTCCGGATGGTCGCCCGCCTCCACCAGATGACCGCCAGGGCGTCGAAGATCCGCGCCGACGAGCTGCTGGAACGCTTCCACCTCGCCGACGCCGCCGACCGCACCGCGAAGACCTACTCCGGCGGCATGCGCCGCCGCCTCGACCTCGCCGCCGCGCTCGTCGTCCGCCCGCCCGTGATGTTCCTGGACGAGCCGACCACCGGCCTCGACCCGCGCAACCGCCAGCAGCTGTGGGACGTCATCCAGGAACTCGTCGCCGGCGGCACCACCCTGCTGCTGACCACCCAGTACCTGGAGGAGGCCGACCGCCTCGCGCACGACATCTGCGTCGTCGACCACGGCCGCGTCATCGCCCGCGGCACGTCCGACGAGCTCAAGGCCCGTACCGGCGGCGAGCGCGTGGAGCTCGTCGTCCACGACCGTGAGCACGTCGCCGGCGCCCGTGACGTCCTGGCCCGCTTCGGCCGGGGCGCGGCCTCCTTCGAGGAGCACACCCGCAAGCTGACCGTGCCCGTCTCCGGCGGCGCCCAGCTGCTCGCCGAGGTCATCCGCGAGCTCGACGCACGGGGCACGGAGATCGACGACATCGCCCTGCGCCGCCCCACCCTCGACGACGTGTTCATCTCCCTCACCGGCCACGCGGCCGCCCTCGCCGGCGACGAGCCGAGCGGTGCGGCCCGGAAGGAGCCGGTGACGTGACGAAGCCCGACCTGATGGCCCCCCGGCCCCGCGGCGGCCTGGTCCAGGGCGTCGGCGACTCCCTGGTCATCGCGAAGCGGAACCTGATCCGCATGTCCCGGATCCGCGAGGTCGTGATCCTCGCGCTGATCCAGCCGGTCATGTTCGTCGTGCTCTTCAGTTACGTCTTCGGCGGCTCGATCAGCGTCGACGGCAGCACCTCCCCGCAGGCCTACCGCGAGTTCCTGATGGCCGGCATCTTCGCCCAGACCGTCACCTTCGCCACGGCCGGAGCCGGCGCGGGCATCGCCGAGGACATGCACAAGGGCCTGATCGACCGCTTCCGCTCGCTGCCCATGGCCCGCGGGGCCGTCCTGACCGGCCGCACCCTCGCCGACCTCGTCCAGACCACCCTCACCCTGATGGTGCTGGCCGTCGTCGCCCTCGTCGTCGGCTGGCGCACGCACACGAACGCCCTCGACGTGCTCGCCGGCTTCGTCCTGCTGCTCCTGCTCGGGTACGCCTTCTCCTGGATCGGCGCCCTCATCGGACTGTCGGTGCGCACCCCGGAGGCGGCCACCTCGGGCGGGCTGATCTGGCTCTTCCCGCTGACGTTCGTCTCGAACGCCTTCGTCCCCGCCGAGAACATGCCGCCCGTGCTGCGCACCATCGCCGAGTGGAACCCCTTCAGCGCCACCGTCCAGGCGGCCCGTGAACTCTTCGGCAACCTGCCGCCGGGCTACGAGGCGCCGGACGTCTGGCCGATGCAGAACGCGGTCCTCGCCTCCGTGCTGTGGTCGCTGCTGATCGTCGCGGCATTCCGCACCCTGTCGGTCCGCAGGTACCGCTCGGCGACCACGTAGGCCGCCACCCGCTGCCCACCGCCAGCTGCCCACCGCCAGCTGCCCGCCGCCCGCTGCCCGGCACCCGGTCGGGCGACCGGCCGGAACGGCGGAGCCCCCTCCGATCCGGTCCGAGGGGGCTCCGCCGTGTGCGTCTTTCCGGGGTGATCAGCCGGTGAACGGCTTGACGTCGAGGATCCGGACAGAGGCCTTCTTGCCGTTCGGCAGCTCGTACTCGGCGTCCTCGCCGATCCTCTTGCCCAGCACGCCCGCGCCCAGCGGGGACTGCGGGGAGTAGGTCTCGAAGTCGTTCGAGGCGTACTCGCGGGAGGCGAGCAGGAAGGACATGGTGTCGTCCTCGTCGCCGTCGAAGGCGATGGTGACGACGGTGCCCGGCGCGACCTCGCCCTCGGCCGCCGGAGCCGTGCCCACCTTGGCGTTCTCCAGCAGCTGCGTCAGCTGGCGGACGCGGAGCTCCTGCTTGCCCTGCTCCTCCTTGGCCGCGTGGTAACCGCCGTTCTCGCGCAGGTCGCCCTCTTCGCGGGCAGCTGCGATCTTGATGGCGATCTCAGTGCGTGCGGGACCAGAGAGGTAGTCCAGCTCGGCCTTCAGCTGGTCGTACGCCGCCTGGGTCAGCCAGGTGACGCTCTCGCTCGTCTGGGTCACGGGTGCTCCTCGTCGGTACAGGGGACTACTTGTCCGCCGGTGGCGGGCGAAACCACGAGCCTAACAATTCGGGAAGAAAAGGGGGAGGACACCGTGTGTATGAAGTGTGTCATCGGGCCCCTGAGCAGCAACGGGACCAAAGTGCCGCCCGGCCCTGCGCCCTGGCGTGCCACCGGCGTTCCGCCCGGCGTGCCGGTGCGCCCGCCCGGGCCGGGAGGTCAGCCCGCGGACCCCGCCGCCTGGCAGCCGACCAACTCGATCATAGTGGCGCGGGCGGTGGTCTTCAGGGTGACGACCTCGTCCACCCGCGACTCCTGCTGCCCGAAGGTGAAGTCCGCGCGACCCACCTCGCCGTGGCCGACGTCCTGGGAGATCAGGGTGCACACCCCCGTCACCGAGGACTCCTTGCGCACCTCCAGGTGCACCTGCACCTCGGAGTCCGAGACCACCTGGAACTTGATCACCTCGGCGCTGACGTCCGTGCCGGCGACGTAGTCCCAGCCGATCCAGCCCACCATGGCCAGCAGGCCGGCACCGAGCACCGAGCCGACGATCTTCAGCGTGCGGTCCGCGCGCTCGTCGGCCGACCGGCCGTAACGGCCCTCGGGCAGGCCCTCGCGCACCGTGCTCATGATCGTCCCTTCCGAGAGTGCCGGGTTCCACTTGATTCCGGGCTCGACCCCGGAATTTTTCCACCCCCCGGTTCGGTCACTATAGGAGCCGTCCGCCTGACGAATCACAGAGGATCCTGTCTTGACCGAGCAGCTGCGATTGATGGCCGTCCACGCCCACCCCGACGACGAGTCGAGCAAGGGCGCGGCCACCATGGCCAAGTACGTGTCCGAGGGGGTGCCCGTGCTGGTGGTCACCTGCACCGGCGGCGAGCGAGGCTCGATCCT
This sequence comes from Streptomyces sp. NPDC127106, assembly GCF_042677605.1. Lineage (NCBI taxonomy): Bacteria > Bacillati > Actinomycetota > Actinomycetes > Kitasatosporales > Streptomycetaceae > Streptomyces > Streptomyces sp. NPDC127106. The sequence goes on from NZ_JBHXTC010000021.1 coordinate 13,476, forward strand.
CAACCCCAAGCTCCAGGGTGACAAGTACATCGAGGAGAACATCCACGAAGTCCGCGCCAAGGAGATGGAGGAAGCCCGCCAGATCCTCGGCGTCGAGCAGGAATGGCTCGGCTACGTCGACTCCGGCCTCCCCGAGGGCGACCCGCTGCCCCCGCTGCCCGAGGGCTGCTTCGCCCTGGAGGACGTGGACGAGGCGGCCGGCCGCCTGGTGAAGAAGATCCGCGCCTTCCGGCCGCAGGTCATCACCACGTACGACGAGAACGGCGGCTACCCGCACCCCGACCACATCATGACCCACAAGATCACGATGGTGGCCTTCGACGGCGCGAACGACACCGAGAAGTACCCCGAAGCCGAATTCGGCCCCGCCTACCAGCCGCAGAAGCTCTACTACAACCAGGGCTTCAACAAGCCGCGCACGATCGCCCTGCACGAGGCGCTGCTCTCCCGCGGCATGGAATCCCCGTACGGGGAGTGGCTGGAGCGGTGGAAGGAGTTCGAGCGCAAGGAGCGGACGCTGACCACCCACGTCCCCTGCGCCGACTTCTTCGAGATCCGCGACAAGGCGCTCATCGCGCACGCCACGCAGATCGACCCCGACGGCGGCTGGTTCCACGTTCCCATGGAGATCCAGAAGGAGGTCTGGCCCACGGAGGAGTACGAGCTCGCCAAGTCGCTCGTCGACACCTCCCTCCCCGAGTCCGACCTCTTCGCGGGCATCCGGGAGAATGCGTAGCCATGAGCGCTACACAGGCAGCACTGACACAGCTCGTTCCGCTGGCGGCCGACACCTTCGACAAGAACAAGGTGACGCCCGGGATCCTGGGCTTCCTCGTCTTCGCGGCCCTCGCCCTCGGAGTGTGGGGGCTGATGAAGTCGATGAACCGGCACATGGGCCGCGTCGACTTCGAGGAGACCCCGGAGCCGGGCAGCACGCCCGAGCCCACCCCCTCGGCCTAGCCGGAGCAGACCCGCCCCCCGCCCGACGGTTCCCACCGCCGGGCGGGCCCCAGGCGTGCCGCGCTTCGAGGCGGGACCGGGCGGGGCGGTCAGGGGGTCGGGGGCGTGGGTACGGGGACGCCCATGATCTCGCGGGACCGGAGGGTCGGGGTCAGGGCCAAGCGCCACGCCTGCCACCCTTCCGCGGGGTCCACACCCCGCCCCAGCACCACCGCGTACGCCCCCAGGCAATCCGCCAGCCGATCGTCCCGCGCCGGGTGGGGCGCGCCCGCCAGGCGGCCCAGCTCGGCCCGCGCCTCCTCCACTCCCGCTCCGGGGACCGCGTACGGCAGCAGCGTGCACCGCAGGAACCGCGCCCAGTCCTCCCCGCGCCGGTCGCCGTACGAGATGAACAGCCGGGCGGCCTCCTCGCAGAGCCCCAGCGCCTGCGCGACCCGCTCGTTGCCGGCGTCCACCACCGCCAGCTCGACGCAGGTCCAGGCCTCCCCGTGGGCGAGCCCGATCCGCCGGAAGTCGGCCCGGGCGTCGACCAGCAGTTGCCGGGCGAAACCCGAGTTCTTCAGGTTTCCGGTCTGCGCGGCCCGCTGGTCGCGGGTGACCCGGCCCGAGTGGTGCCGTGCGTACGCGAGCCCGTACACGTCCCGCATCCGCGAGAACATGGTCCGGGCCCGTTCCAGCTCCCGTACCGCCTGGTCGAGGTCGCCCGCCGCCTCCAGCGCCTGCCCGAGGTAGTACAGCGTCCAGGCCTCGCCGCGCGCGTCCTCGGCCTCGCGGTGCCGCGTCAGCGCCTCCCGCAGCTGACCGGCCGCCGGCTCCGGGTCGCCCGCCACGACGCGGGCCCGGCCCAGCTGGGTCAGCGCCCAGGCCTGGCCGCGGTCGTCGCGGGTGCGCCCGTACAGGTCGAGGGCCAGCCGCAGCTCCTCCTCCGCCCGCGGCACCGCGTCGAGCCGCAGGTACACCTGCCCCAGCTGGAAGTGCGCCCACGCCTCGCCGTGCACGCTCTCGTTCTCCCGGTGCAGGGCGAGCGACTGCTCCAACAGCGCCATCGCCTCCGCGAGCCGCGCCCGGTCGCGCTCCACCGCGGCCAGGGCGTGCAGGCCCCACGCCCGGTCGCCCGCCAGCTTGTCCGGTTCCTGCAGTTCCAGCGCCTCCCGGATCCGGGCCGCCGCCTCCGGCAGCTGGCCCTGGTGGTGCAGCGTGATGCCGAGCGAGATCAGCGCCATGCCCGCGCCGGCGTCCTGCTGCGCCTCCCGGTACTGGTCGACCACCGACGTCAGCGTGGTGCGCGCCTTGTCCAGCTCGCCGATCTGGCGGGCCGCGATGCCCGTGCGCCACTGCACCGACCGGACCAGTCGGCCCTGCCCCGGCTCGCCCCGGTGGGCCGCCTCCACCGCCTGCGTCAGTTCGTTGATCTCGCCCAGCCGGTACAGGTCCCCGCGCAGCAGGCAGAAGTCGCACAGCGCGCCGAGCAGGTCCAGCACGGCCTGCTGGTCCACGTCCTCGGTGTGCCGCAGGGCCGCCGTGATGAAGCTCGACTCCTCGTCCAGCCAGCGCAGCGCCGCATCGAGGGAGGGGAAGCCGTGGCCGCCGAAGTGGCCGGCGCGGTGCGACGTCTTCCCGTCGACCATCCGGATCACCGTGTCCGCGAGCTGCGCGTAACTGCGGATCAGCCGGCCGTGGGCCGCCGAGGACGTGGCGCGGTCCTCGTCCGCGGCCAGCCGCGCCGCCGCGTAGCCGCGCACCGCGTCGTGCATCCGGAACCGCTCGCCGCGTACGGGGTCCAGCAGGCCGGCCCGGGCCAGCTCGTGCAGCAGCCGCCCGGCCGCCGCCCTGTCCGTGTCGATCAGCGCCGCCGCGGCCGACGGGCCGAGCGAGGCCCGCCCGGCCAGGGTGAGGCGGCGCAGCAGCCGGCGCCGCTCCTCGGGCAGGCAGGCGTACGCCAGCCCCAGGGCCCGCTCCAGCCGGGAGGCGGGCTCGGTGGCGTCCATGGCTCCGGAGTCCACGGCTCCGGAGTCCACGGCTCCGGAGTCCGCGGTTGCGGCGTCCGCGGCTGCGTCCGCGGTTCCGGGGGCCGCCTCCGCGGCGGCGGTCAGGGCCTCCGGGGCGGTCGCGGCCACCGGGGCCAGGACGCGCAGGGCCAGCGGCAGCCCGCCGCCCACGGTGAGGAGCTGCGGCAGCCCGGGCAGGGAGGCGTCGTCGTCCTCCGGGGTGTCCACGGCGGCCCGGAGCAGCTCGGCCGCGTCGGGGTCCGCCAGGGGCTCCACCGGCAACTGGTGCACCCACGCCCGTACGTCCGGCAGCTCCAGCGGCTGCCGCGCCGTCACCAGCACCAGGCTCTCCGACCGCTCCGGCACCAGCATCCGGACCTGCTCGGCGTCGACCGCGTCGTCGAGCACCACCGTCACCGGCAGCCCCTGTAGGTGCTGGTGGTAGAACTCACCGAGCCGCCGCACCTGCTGCTCGGCCGAGGCCCCCTCGCGGAACAGCAGCTGCTCGCGGGGCGCGCCCAGCCGGTTCAGCAGGTGCAGCAGCGCCTCCCGGGTCGGCAGCGGCGCCTCCCCGCCGGCCGGGCCGCCGCCCCGCAGGTCCACCACGCACGCGCCCCGGAACTGGTCGCGCAGGGCGTCCGCCGCCCGCAGCGCCAGGGCCGTGCGGCCGGCCCCGGGCTCGCCGTGCAGCACCACGACCACCGGGCGGGTCTCCGTGCTGGCCCGGGCCGCCTGCACCCACTGCGCGATCCGGGTCAGCTCCGCCCGCCGCCCGGTGAACGCGGCTGCGGGCTGCGGGAGTTGCGCCCACGACTGCTCCAGCACCGTGCGCCGCCGGGCCTCCGCGCTGCGGTCGCCGCCGCGCAGCTGCGGGCCGGCCGGGCGCGGGACCTGCCGGGCGGCCTGGCGGGCCGCGGCCGCCACCGTGCGCTGCTGCTCCAGGAACGGGCGTATCCCGCGTACCTCCAGCGCCGACAGCCACTGCAGTTTCAGCTGTTCCGGTCCGCCGGGCCGCCCCCGTTCGCCGGCCCGGCGGTTCGCGGCGGGCAGGTGCAGGGCCGTCACCTTGGCGACCGCGGCGGCGGCTCCGGCGATCCCGGTGACGGCTCCGGCGGTTAAGGCCGTACCCGTCGCCACGCCCAGCGAGAGGTCCACGCCGGCGGCCGCGACCGCCGCCACCGCCGTGACGAGCAGCGCCGTCGAGGTGTCCTGCCGCCGGAAGGCCTCGCCGAGGGACTCCTCCCCGTCGGCCGCCTCGTCCAGGGCCCGTACGTACGCCTCGTACTCGTCGGCGGCGCTCGCCGCGAGGGCGTCCAGCGTCTGGCGGCCGCGCGCGAGCAGCGCCTCCCGGTCGACCGGTGCGCCCGTCGCGGCAGCCCGCCGGTCCTCCTCGTCCACGGCCCGTTCCAGCAGTCGCTCGGCCTCACCACGATGGCTGTCCCGCATCGGCATCCCCTCAAGAGAGCTCCGGCAACGTGCCCCAAGTGTGGGACCGCAGGCCCGTGCGCGACAGAGAACTTGAGCTAGATCAGAGGGAGTTGGCCGGCATTCGGGAAACCACGTGCATATATGTGCGTTCCCGGCCCCTCCGGCCGGTGCACCGCCACGCACGGTGACCGCGGCCCGCTGGACTGCGGACCGCAGCCCGGAGGGTCAGACGAACGGCACGGTGATGCACGCGAGGCGCGGGCCGGCGCTCCCCGCATGGCCGTGCATGGTGGCGGTCGTGTGCTCGTGCACGACGACCGAGCGGGCTTCGCCGGACCGGATCCGCCAGCCGACGGACGTCTGTGAACGGGCGTGGCCGTGCGCGTCCGTGGTCAGGTCCAGCCACGCCTCGTTGCGCGGATTGGCGTACGCCGCGTCGACGGAGGGCTGCACCGGGTCGACGGCGTCCTGGTAGTGCGAGCCGGCGTCCGCCGGATCCGCTCCGCACGGACTGCGGTGCACGTGGGCGCCGAAGGCCCGGCCGGCCTGGACGCCCTCCAGCCGGAGCTCGATCCAGGTGCCGTCGTCGCCGACCCGCTCCGTGACGTGGATCCGGCTGCCGAGCGGTACGGGCCCGGGGGCGTAGGTGACCGCCCCGTACCCGGTGTCGTCGGCCGACCGGAAGGCACCGGCCACGCTCACCGCGCCCTGTTCGGGCTTCGGGACGCCCACGGCTGCCGTCAGGGCCAGCGACGCGGCGAGCACCGTCGTCATCAAGGCCATCTCGGCCCTCCTCGGTCGGGTGTCAGGCCGTACCCCATGCTGGCGCACGATCCGCCGCCCCACGACTCCCGTACGGCCGATCGTGGACCGCCGGCCGCGCCCCGGTGCCGCCCGGCGCCCGCGCACGGCCCCGGGGCCGGGACCCGCGCCACCGGCCCCGTACACTCCGGCAAGATCCAACTGCGCGCTCCGGGGGACATGGTGACGGTACGAGAGATACGCACGGCGGTCCGGCTCATCGGCCGCCGCACGACCCTGCGCTACCTGGCGCTCGGCGCCGGCGCGGCGCTGCTGTCCGCCTGCACCGGCAAGGACGGGCCGACCGCCGCCGCCCCCGCCTCGCCCTCCTCGCCCTCCGCGCCCGCCTCGCCCTCCGCCACGGGATCCCCGTCGGCCACGGCCACCGCCTCCCCCTCTGCCACGGCCTCCCCGTCGGCCACGGCCTCGCCCACGCCCGCCGCCACGGGGGTGGTGGGCCGGGCCTTCGCCGAGTTCGTCAAGGGCGCCTGGACGATCAGGTCGACCCTGCCCGGCGGCGGCATCGGCGGCCGCAAGGACACCGGCAAGGCCGTGGTCCGGGAGGACGGCACCTGGACGATCGTCTGGTCCGGGATCGCCGGCACGTGGACCGGCCGCTGGTCCATGCACCGCGGCCGCCTGGACCTCCAGGTCCTCACCGGCCCCGAGCACCTCACGGCCGCCGACATCTCCACCTCGTCCGTGGACAAGGTGCCCGAGGACGTGAAGGACAACTTCGGGATCATGCTCCCCTGGTTCCCGATGGGCGCCCAGGACATGTACGGCCGCCTGGAGGTCGCGTACAACGGCACCGACCTGCGGATCCGCCACTTCGACATGTCCGGCGTCATGTCCATCCACGTGTGCAACCGCGCCTGACCGCCGACGCCTGCGCCGACCGGCCCCCCGTCCGCGGAGCGCGCCCGCGCCCGGTGCGCGAGGATGGCCCCATGCCGAACCGCCTCGCCAACGAGACCTCGCCCTACCTCCTCCAGCACGCCGACAACCCCGTCGACTGGTGGCCCTGGTCGCCGGAGGCCTTCGCCGAGGCGCGCGAGCGCGACCTGCCGGTGCTGCTCAGCGTCGGGTACAGCAGTTGTCACTGGTGTCACGTGATGGCGCACGAGTCCTTCGAGGACGAGTTGACGGCCGCGTACATGAACGAGCACTTCGTCAACATCAAGGTGGACCGCGAGGAGCGGCCCGACGTCGACGCCGTCTACATGGAGGCCGTGCAGGCCGCCACCGGGCAGGGCGGCTGGCCGATGTCGGTGTTCATGACTCCCGAGGCCGAGCCCTTCTACTTCGGCACCTACTTCCCGCCCGAGGCCCGGCACGGCATGCCCTCCTTCATGCAGGTGCTGGAGGGGGTGCGGACGGCCTGGGCGGGGCGGCGCGAGGAGGTCGCCGACGTCGCGCAGCGGATCGTGCGGGACCTGGCCGGCCGGCAGCTGGACTACGGCCGGGCCGGCGCGCCCGGCCCGGAGGAGCAGGCGCAGGCACTGCTCGGCCTGACCCGCGAGTACGACGCCGTGCGCGGCGGGTACGGCGGCGCGCCGAAGTTCCCGCCGTCGATGGTCCTGGAGTTCCTGCTGCGCCACCACGCCCGCACGGGCGCCGAGGGGGCCCTGCAGATGGCCGCCGACACCTGCGAGGCGATGGCCCGCGGCGGCATCTACGACCAGCTCGGCGGCGGCTTCGCCCGCTACTCCGTGGACCGGGACTGGACGGTGCCGCATTTCGAGAAGATGCTCTACGACAACGCGCTGCTGTGCCGGGTGTACGCGCACCTGTGGCGGGCCACCGGGTCGGACCTGGCGCGGCGGGTCGCGCTGGAGACCGCCGACTTCATGGTCCGCGAACTGCGCACCCCGGAGGGCGGGTTCGCCTCGGCGCTCGACGCCGACAGCGAGGACCCGGACACCGGCAAGCCGGCGGAGGGGGCGTACTACGCCTGGACGCCGGCCCAGTTGGCCGTGGTGCTCGGCGCGGAGGACGGGGCTCTGGCGGCGGCGTACTTCGGGGTGACGGACGAGGGCACCTTCGAGCACGGCACGTCGGTGCTGCAACTGCCGCAGGACGGGCCGGTCGTGGACGCCGCGCGGATCGCCGGGATCCGGCAGCGGCTGCTCGCGGCGCGCGCCGGGCGGCCCGCGCCCGGTCGGGACGACAAGGTCGTCGCCGCCTGGAACGGCCTGGCCGTCGCCGCCCTCGCCGAGTGCGGCGCGTACTTCGACCGGCCGGACCTGGTCGAGCGGGCCACCGAGGCCGCCGACCTGCTGGTACGGGTCCACTTCGAGGCGTCGGCCGGCCGGGCCCCGCGCCTCGTGCGCACCAGCAAGGACGGGCGGGCCGGCGGCAACGCCGGGGTGCTGGAGGACTACGGCGACGTCGCCGAGGGCTTCCTCGCACTGGCGGCCGTGACCGGCGAAGGGGTGTGGCTGGAGTTCGCCGGGATCCTCCTCGACCTGGTGCTGGACCTGTTCACCGCCGAGGACGGCAGCCTCTACGACACCGCGCACGACGCCGAGCAGCTGATCCGGCGCCCCCAGGACCCGACCGACACGGCGGCCCCGTCCGGCTGGACGGCCGCCGCCGGCGCGCTGCTGTCGTACGCCGCGCACACCGGTTCGGAGGCGCACCGCACGGCCGCCGAGCGGGCGCTCGGCGTGGTGCACGCGCTGGGGCCGCGCGTCCCGCGCTTCATCGGCCACGGGCTGGCGGTCGCCGAGGCGCTGCTGGACGGTCCGCGCGAGGTGGCCGTGGTGGGCCACCCCGACGATCCGGCGCGGGCCGAGCTGCACCGGACCGCGTTGTTGGGGACGGCTCCCGGGGCCGTGGTGGCGGTCGGGTTGCCGCAGGGCGCGGACGGGAGCGGAGACGAGTTCCCCCTTTTGGCGGAGCGCACTCTCGTGCACGACCGCCCCACGGCCTACGTCTGCCGGCATTTCGTCTGCGCGCGGCCTACGACGGATCCGATCGAACTGAGGGAGCAGTTGGGCCCGGTTCGTCCGTGAATCCGGCGGAGTGCCGTCAACTCCGGTTCCTTGAGTGCAGGTTCGGAAACCCGGTTTTTCTCCGGCGAGCGGCTGAATGTCATGTTCACTGCCTACTCTCATGGCTTCGGACGTAACTGGGGGTAGCAGAGCCGAGACCGCGCACTGGGGGGTGCGTCAGAGGGGGACAGCGGGGCCGGGCGGGCCGGGGGGCCTGCCCCGAGCTCCTCGGGGGTTTTCGATGCCGCATCGGGGGTGCGGCATGTCTGTGGGGGGACAGTTTGTACACTTCTGTGTTCATATCGGCAATTTCCTTTGCCCTGTTCTGGATGGCCGCGTTCACGCTGTGGTGGCAGATGCACGCCTGGCGCACGCCCGAGACGCTGGCCTCCACCCGTTTCGACCGGCCCGACGGCGAGGGCCGGCTGGCCTTCTCGCTCCTGCTCCCGGCCCGGCACGAACAGGCCGTCCTGCGGCACACCGTCGAGCGGCTGCTCGAATCGAGCCACACCGACTACGAGATCATCGTCATCGTCGGCCACGACGACCCCGAGACCACCGCGGTCGCCGAGGAGGCTGCCGCCCTGGCGCCCGACCGCGTCCGCGTCGTCGTCGACCACCACGAGACCAAGAACAAACCCAAGGCCCTCAACACCGCCCTCCCGCACTGCCGGGGCGACATCGTCGGGGTCTTCGACGCCGAGGACCAGGTCCATCCCGAGCTGCTCGCCCACGTCGACCACGCCTTCCGCGCGACCGGCGCCGACGTCGTCCAGGGCGGCGTCCAGCTGATCAACTTCCACTCCAGCTGGTACAGCCTGCGCAACTGCCTGGAGTACTTCTTCTGGTTCCGCTCCCGGCTGCACCTGCACGCCGAGAAGGGCTTCATCCCGCTCGGCGGCAACACCGTCTTCGTCCGCACGGACGTGCTGCGCGAGGCCGGCGGGTGGGACCAGAACTGCCTGGCCGAGGACTGCGACCTGGGCGTACGGCTGTCGTCGGCCGGCAAGAAGGTGGTCGTCGCCTACGACTCCGACATGGTCACCCGCGAGGAGACCCCGGGCTCGCTGGTCAGCCTCCTCAAGCAGCGCACCCGCTGGAACCAGGGATTCCTCCAGGTCTACCGGAAGCGGGACTGGCGGCGCCTGCCCGGCCGCGGCCAGCGCTGGCTGGCCCGCTACACGCTGATGACCCCGTTCATGCAGGCGGCCTCCGGGGTGATCATCCCGGTCAACACCGCCGTCGCCCTCTTCCTGGACGTCCCCGTCGGCGTCGCGATCATCACCTTCCTGCCGCTGATCACGGCCCTGGTGACCTTCGTGTTCGAGATCGTCGGCCTGCACGACTTCGGCCGCCAGTACGGGCTGCGCGTGCGCTTCGTGCACTACCTCAAGCTGATCGCGGGTGGCCCCTTCTACCAGGTCATGCTGGCGGGCGCGGCGATCCGGGCGGTCTGGCGCGAGCAGCGCGGCCGCACCGAATGGGAGCTGACCCGCCACACCGGCGCCCACCTCACCGGCTCGACCAGCTCGACCGGTTCCACCGGCTCCACAGTTTCCACCGCCTCCACTGCGTCCGCTGCGTACGCCGCGATCCGAGAGGACAGCCACCGGTGACCGCGACCCTGCCCACGGCCACTGATCCCCAGCCCCAGCCCCAGCCCCAGCCCGAGGCCACCACCGCCACCGCCCCTGCCACCGACGTCGCCACCGCCCCGCCCCCTGCCGGGCCGCCCCCCGCAGGGCCGCGCCCGGCCGGTGAGCCGCGTCCCGACGCCGGTCCCGGGGCCCGACCGGCCGCATCGGCCGGTCCTGCCGCGTCGGCCGGTCCTGCCGCGTCGGCCGCGTCGGCCGCCCCGGCCAGGCCGCTGGTCCGGTTCCGCTCCTCCCGGCCCGACCTGCTGCTCTGCGGGGCCCTGCTCCTCGTGATCGTGCTCGTCCAGGGCTGGAACATCACCAACTACCCGACCCTGAGCGACGACGAGGGCACCTACCTCGCCCAGGCGTGGGCCGTCCAGCAGGGCGAGGGCCTCGCCCACTACACGTACTGGTACGACCATCCACCGCTCGGCTGGATCCAGATCGCGGCCCTGACCTGGCTGCCGTCCCTCCTCGTGCCGGACTGGATGACCGTGGCGCCGATGCGCCTGTCGATGGTCGCCGTCTCCGCCGCGAGCTCCGTGCTCCTCTACGTCCTCGCGCGCCGCCTCTGGCTGCCGCGCTGGGCCGCCGGCCTGGCGATGGCCCTGTTCGGGCTCTCGCCGCTGTCCGTCGTCCTCCAGCGGGAGATCTTCCTCGACAACCTCGCCGTGATGTGGATGCTGCTGGCCTTCTGCCTGGCCGCGTCCCCGCGCCGGCACCTGTGGCACCACTTCGCGTCCGGACTGGCGGCCGCGACCGCAGTCCTGACGAAGGAGACGATGCTGGTGGTGCTGCCGGCACTGCTGGTGACGATGTGGCGGCACAGCCATCCCGACACCCGCAAGTTCGCCGTCACCGGCGCCGTCACCGCCTGCGCCCTGATCGGCCTGTCGTACCCGCTGTACGCGCTCCTCAACGACGAGCTGCTGCCCGGCCCCGGGCACGTCTCCCTCATCGACGGCATCACCTACCAGATGAGCCGCCCGGGCTCCGGCTTCCTCCTCACCCCCGGCTCCGGCTCGAACGACGTCCTGCGCTCCTGGCTCTACTACGACACCGTCCTGCCGCTCGGCGGGCTGGCCGGCGCCCTCCTCCTGCTCGCCACGCTCGGCCGGTCCGTCACCGCCCGCGCGCTCGCGGGCCCGGCCCTGGCCGTCGCCATCCTCGCGGCCGTCGCGCTGCGGCCCGACGGCTACCTGCCGGCGATGTACGTCATCCAGGCGCTGCCGTTCCTCGCCCTCGTCCTCGCCGGCGGCGCGGCGAGCGTCACCCACGCCGCGCTGCGGCGCCGCCGCGCGGCCGGGGAGCGCCGGGCGCTCACGTACGGGCGCCGGCTGCTGGTCGGCGTGCTCGCCGTCGCGGCCGCCGGCTACGTCCTGCCGCGCTGGTACGAGGGCGACCGCACCGCGCTCACGGCCGACGCCAACGCCCCGTACCGGCAGGCGGCCGCCTGGCTCGGCCGCGAGGTCACCGACCCGGCGCACACCCGGGTCCTGCTCGACGACGCGCTCTGGCTGGACGCCGTCCACCACGGCTTCGAGCCGGGGCTGGGCGCCATCTGGTTCTACAAGGCCGACCTCGACCCGGCCGTCACCGAGGCCCTGCCGCGCGGCTGGCGGGACATCGACTACGTGGTCTCCTCGCCCACGGTCCGCCGGGACGCCCGGGCCCTGCCCAACGTCAGGGCGGCGCTGGAGCATTCGGCCGTGGTGGCCGTCTTCGGCTCCGGCGAGGACCGCATCGAGATCCGCCGCATCGAGATCCGCGCGACCGAGCCCGCCGGATCCGCCGGGTCCGCCGGGTCCGCCGGGTCCGCCGAGCCCGCCGGGTCCGCCGTCCGCCCGGACGGGAGGTGAGGCCGGCATGAGCGACGAACCGCGCACCCCGCACGCCACCCCGCACGTCCCGGTCCTGCTGGAGCCGGCCGGGGCACCCGCCCGCGGCAGCGTCACGCTGATCATCCCGACGTTCAACGAGGCGGCGAACATCACCGAGCTGCTGGACCGGCTCACCGTCTCCCTCCCCGCCGGCCTTCCCTGCACGGTGCTGTTCGTGGACGACTCCACGGACGACACCCCGGAGGTCATCGAGAAGGCGGCCCCGGGCTGCCCGTTCCCCGTGTCCGTCCTGCACCGGGAGACCCCGGACGGCGGCCTCGGCGGGGCCGTGGTGGAGGGGATCAAACGGGCGTCCGGGGACTGGGTCGTCGTCATGGACGCCGACCTCCAGCACCCTCCCCACCTGGTGCCCGAGCTGGTCGCCGAGGGGGAGCGGACCGGCGCCGACCTCGTCGTCGCCTCCCGCTACCTCCCCGGCGGCAGCCGGGCCGGGCTGGCCGGGGGCTATCGGGTCGCCGTCTCGCGCGGGGCGACCTGGCTCGCCAAGGGGCTCTTCCCGCGCGCCCTGCGCGGCATCAGCGACCCGATGAGCGGCTTCTTCGCCGTCCGCCGCTCGGCCGTGACCGCCGAGGCCCTGAGGCCCCTGGGCTACAAGATCCTGCTGGAGCTGGCGGTGCGCCACCAGCCGGCGTCGGAACGCGCCCCCGGCCGCCCCGCGAGGACCGCCGAGGTGCCGTTCGTCTTCCAGGACCGGCACGCGGGCGAGTCCAAGTCCACCCTCCGCGAGGGGATGCGCTTCCTCGCCCACCTCGCCGCCCTGCGGTTCGCGACCCCGCTGGCCCGGATGATCGGCTTCGGGCTGGTCGGGCTCTCCGGCTTCGTCCCGAACCTGCTCGCGCTGTGGCTGCTCACCCGGGCCGGGATGCACTACCTGCCGGCCGAGATCGCCGCCAACCAGGCGGGGGTGCTGTGGAACTTCGCCCTCATCGAGGGGCTGCTCTTCCGCGACCGCCGCCGGCACCGCCACTGGGCGGACCGCCTCGGCCGGTTCGCCCTGCTCGCCAACGCCGACCTGCTGCTGCGCCTGCCGCTGATCGGGCTGTTCGTGGCCCGGTTCGGCCTGCCGGTGCTGCCGGCCACCGCCCTCGCCCTGACCACCACCTTCGTCCTGCGGTTCGCGGCCACCGAGGCCCTCGTCTACCTGCCGCGCAGACCGCGCCGCGGGCCGCACGGGGCCCGTACGCCGCGGACCGCCCGGACCGCGCGCACCACCAGGAGCTGAGCCGCACAGAAGGGAACTCGTCCATGCCAGCGAACATCCGACGGCGGGCCGGGCGGCGGGCCGCCCTGGCCGCCGTCGGGGCGATGACCGCGGGCCTGCTGCTCACCGCACCGCAGCAAGCCACCGCCGGACCGCCCAATCTGCTCACCAACCCCGGTTTCGAGACCGCCGGCGCGCCCGGCGCCGACATGCCGTCCTGCTGGGAGAAGTCCGGCTGGGGCGACAACGACTTCACCTTCGCCACCGTCGCCGACGCCCACAGCGGCACGAAGGCGATGCGCGTCTCGCTGACCCGTCGGGTGACCGGCGACCGCAAGGCCCTGGTCACCGAGAACGCGACCTGCGCCCCGACCGTCGTACCGGGCCGGCAGTACGACCTGTCGGCCTGGTATAAGTCGGACACTCCGGACGTGTCGGTGACCGTCTTCCGCCACGACACCGCCACCGGCAGCTGGCAGTACTGGACCGACCTGCAGAACCCGCCGGTGAGCGCCGGCTGGTCGCGTACGCAGGTGCGCACCCCGGCGGTCCCGCCGAACACCGACAAGATCAGTTGGGGGCTGTCGGTCTACGGGACGGGCTCCGTCACCACCGACGACTACGCCATGGAGGAGGTCGGCGCGCCACCGCCGCAGCCGTCCTGCTCCGGCACCCCGGAGGAGTGCGCGAAGGGGAAGTGGGAGGTGATCCCGGCCAAGAACCCGGTCCGCTCGATGCACGCGGTCGTCCTGAAGAACGGCAAGGTGCTGCTGATCGCGGGCTCCGGCAACGACATCTCCCAGTTCAACGCGGGCACCTTCACCTCGGCCGTGTACGACCCGGAGAACGGCAGCTTCAGGACGATCCCGACGCCGGTCGACATGTTCTGCGCGGGCCACGTGCAGCTGTCCGACGGCCGCGTCCTGGTGATGAGCGGCAACAAGGGTTACCCGTCCGCCGACGGCAAGATCGGCTACCAGGGCCTGAAGGACAGTTACGTCTTCGACCCGGCGACCGAGTCGTACACCCGGACCAACGACATGAACGGCGGGCACTGGTACCCGTCGGCGACGATCCTCGGCAACGGCGACGTGATCTCCTTCGGCGGCCTGAAGGAGGACTCGACGGGCAACGTCACCGCCGAGAAGTTCTCGGCGGCGCAGCACAAGTGGCTGCCGATGAACGAGGTCAACCAGACCTGGTCGTACTGGGGCCTGTACCCGTCGATGATCCTCATGCAGGACGGGCGGCTGTTCTACTCGGGCAGCCACACCTTCGGCAACGGCACGCCGGGCACCGGCGCCTCGATCTACGACTACGACGCCAACACGATCACGGACGTGCCCGGCCTGCGCAACAAGGACGAACGCGACGAGTCCGCGAGCGTGCTGCTGCCGCCCGCCCAGGACCAGCGGGTGCTGACCATCGGCGGCGGCAACAACGAGCGGAACCCGGCGGCGAACCGGCTGACCGACCTGATCGACCTCAAGGCGCCGAACCCGAGCTACCTGCCGGGCCCGGACCTGCCGCAGGGCCTGGTCGACACCGGCCAGGGCAAGCGCCCGCAGACCGGGGCCGAGGGCAAGATGTACGTCTCGGCCGTGCTGCTGCCGGACGGCAAGGTGCTGGAGACCGGCGGCGGCCTGCACGACCGGGCCGACCCGGTGTACGAGGCCTCGTTCTTCGACCCGGTGACCAACACCTACCAGGCGGGGCTGCCGGCCGACCCGGTGCCGCGGACGTACCACTCGGCGGCCTTCCTGATGCCCGACGGCCGGGTGATGGCGGTCGGCGACAACCCGGGCAACGGCACGTACAACCACAACGTGTCGATCTACAGCCCGCCGTACCTGTTCAAGGGCCCGCGCCCGCGGCTCACCTCGGTCATCGACCGGCAGTGGACGTACGGGGACGTGCAGCGGATCACCGTCGACCGGCCGATCGCCAAGGCGGAGCTGATCCGCCCGGCCGCGGTCACCCACTCCTCGGACCCCAACCAGCGGTTCGTGGACCTGCCGCTGAGCGTCGTCAACGACACCACCGTCGACCTCAACGTCACCAGCAACCCGAACCTGGCGCCGCCCGGCTGGTACATGCTCTTCGGGGTCGACGCGAACGGCGTCCCGTCGGTGGCGACCTGGGTGCACCTGGCAGGCCCGTCGGCCCTCGCGGCCGCCGACAAGAGCCCCTCGCCGCACGTCCACGACTTCGCCGACGCACCGCAGGCCGCCCCGAAGCAGAACCCGGGCAAGCGGGACTCCGTCCCGGTCCCGCCGAGCGTGGCGGGCTGCGACCGGCACTACGGCACCGTCAACCAGTGCGTCCCGACCCGGTTCCCGGCCGAGGTGCAGGAGACGACCGAGGCCCGCTGCGCCTGGCTGGCCTCCCACCAGTACCCGAAGCGGATGAAGGTCCACGGCAGCGACCCGCTGCGCCTGGACCCCGACCGCGACGGCCGGGCCTGCTGAGCGCTCCGCGGGCCGCGCCGCGGCCCGTTCAGTGCCGGTAGGCGGCGAGCGAGATGCCGACGTAGTGCGCGACGAACGCCGCGAGCGTCAGCGAGTGGAAGACCTCGTGGAAGCCGAAGAAGCGCGGGGAGGGGTTGGGGCGCTTGATCCCGTAGATGACCCCTCCCGCGCTGTACAGCAGCCCGCCGACGACGACCAGCACCAGGACGGCGAGGCCGCCCGTGCGCAGGAAGTCGGGCAGGAAGAAGACCGCGGCCCAGCCCATCGCGATGTAGCAGGGGGTGTAGAGCCAGCGCGGGGCGCCGACCCAGAAGACCCGGAAGGCGATCCCGGCGGCGGCCGCGAGCCACACCGCCCACAGCAGCGTCCGTCCGGTGGAGGGCGGCAGGAGGATCACGGTCAGCGGGGTGTACGTCCCCGCGATGATCAGGAAGATGTTGGCGTGGTCGAGGCGGCGCAGGATGGCCTCGCCCCGCGGGCCCCAGGTGCCGCGGTGGTACACGGCGCTGATGCCGAACAGCAGGCAGGCCGTGAGGATGTAGACGCCGCAGGCGATCCGCGCCTCGGCCGAGTCGGTGAAGGCCATGAGCGCCAGACCCGCGACGACCACGGCGGGGAACATTCCGGCGTGCAGCCATCCGCGCATGAGCGGCTTGGCCTCCGGTGCTGCTGTGGTGGCCGGCCCGGCGGCGGCCTCCGGCGCGACTACGGCGTCAGAAGTCATGGTCGTCATGCTACCTACGGGTCCGTAGGTTTTCGGCGGTCTGCTTTACGGAAGATTGACAGGAGTGGCGATGCTCACGTGAGAGGCCCTCTGGACATATGCGCACATGCACCGGATGATCAGATGAGTGCGGTCGGCACCGGATGAGCGGAGCGCGAAGCGTCCGGGTCGCAGCCCCCACGGGGCATACACCAAACAAACCCCTCAACAAGGAGCAATCGTGGCGCGCGACAACGCGGCTCCCACTTCCGTACCGACGAATCACAAGGACCTGATCGCCTGGGTCGACGAGATCGCGGCGATCACCGAGCCCGACAGGGTCGTCTGGTGCGACGGTTCCGAGGCCGAGTACGAGCGCCTGTGCGGGGAGCTCGTGGCCAAGGGCACCTTCAAGAAGCTCGACGAGTCGAAGCGCCCGAACTCGTACTACGCCGCCTCCGACCCGTCCGACGTCGCGCGCGTCGAGGACCGGACCTTCATCTGCTCCGAGAAGGAAGAGGACGCGGGCCCGACCAACCACTGGATGGCCCCGGCGGAGATGAAGGACATCTTCGCCGGCGAGAACGGCATCTTCCGCGGCTCCATGAAGGGCCGGACGATGTACGTCGTCCCGTTCTGCATGGGCCCCCTGGGCTCCGAGCTGTCCGCGATCGGCGTCGAGATCACCGACTCCGCCTACGTCGCGGTCGCCATGCGCACCATGACCCGCATGGGCAAGGCCG
Source organism: Streptomyces sp. NPDC127106 (assembly GCF_042677605.1). Classification (NCBI taxonomy): domain Bacteria; kingdom Bacillati; phylum Actinomycetota; class Actinomycetes; order Kitasatosporales; family Streptomycetaceae; genus Streptomyces; species Streptomyces sp. NPDC127106. The sequence goes on from NZ_JBHXTC010000021.1 coordinate 30,302, forward strand.
TCCTCGACGAGCTCGGCACCGACGGGTTCTTCGTCAAGGCCGTCCACACCCTCGGCGCTCCGCTCGCAGAGGGCGAGGCCGACGTGCCGTGGCCGTGCAACACCACCAAGTACATCTCGCACTTCCCGGAGACCCGCGAGATCTGGTCCTTCGGTTCGGGCTACGGCGGCAACGCCCTCCTCGGCAAGAAGTGCTACGCCCTGCGCATCGCGTCCGTCATGGCCCGCGACGAGGGCTGGCTGGCCGAGCACATGCTGATCCTCAAGCTCACCCCGCCGCAGGGCGAGGCCCGCTACGTCGCCGCCGCCTTCCCCTCCGCCTGCGGCAAGACCAACCTGGCCATGCTGGAGCCGACCATCCCCGGCTGGACGGTCGAGACCATCGGCGACGACATCGCCTGGATGCGGTTCGGCGAGGACGGCCGCCTCTACGCGATCAACCCCGAGGCCGGCTTCTTCGGCGTCGCCCCCGGCACCGGCGCGCACACCAACGCCAACGCCATGAAGACGATGTACGCCAACACCGTCTTCACCAACGTCGCGCTCACCCCGGACGGCGGCGACGTCTGGTGGGAGGGCATGACCGAGGAGACCCCGGCCGAGCTGATCGACTGGAAGGGCAACCCCTGGACCCCGGCGTCCGAGACCCCGGCCGCCCACCCCAACGCCCGCTTCGCCGTCCCGGCCGCCCAGTGCCCGACGATCGCCCCCGAGTGGGAGGACCCCAAGGGCGTCCCGATCTCCGCGATCCTCTTCGGCGGCCGCCGCGCCTCCGCGGTCCCGCTGGTCACCGAGTCCTTCGACTGGAACCACGGCGTCTTCATCGGCTCGAACATCGCCTCCGAGAAGACCGCCGCCGCCGAGGGCAAGGTCGGCGAGCTGCGCCGCGACCCGTTCGCCATGCTGCCGTTCTGCGGCTACAACATGGGCGACTACATGGCCCACTGGATCAAGGTCGGTGCCTCCGCGGACGCCGCGAAGCTCCCGAAGATCTACTACGTGAACTGGTTCCGCAAGAACGACGCGGGCAAGTTCGTGTGGCCGGGCTTCGGCGAGAACAGCCGCGTCCTCAAGTGGATCGTCGGCCGCCTCGACGGCACCGCCGAGGGCGTCGAGACCCCGATCGGCATCCTGCCGACCAAGGCCGCCCTCGACCTCGACGGCCTCGACATCTCCGACGAGGACCTCGACTTCCTCCTGACCGTCGACAAGAAGGTCTGGCGCGAGGAGGCCGCCCTGGTCCCCGAGCACCTCAACACCTACGGCGAGCACACGCCGAAGGAGCTGTGGGACCAGTACCACGCCCTGGTCGAGCGCCTGGGCTGACGAATGACCGCCCTGCCGGACAGGGCCGCCCTGCCTGACAGGGCCCGAAGATGTGGGAGCCCCCGACCAAGCGGTTTCCCACCGTAGTGGGAGCCCCCGACCAAGCGGTTCCCACCGCAGCCACGGCCTGCCTGTCAGGAGCGTCCGCGCTCCTCCAGGTAGGCCGTGTGCGTTTGCTGGCGGCGGGCCTCCGTCTCCCGGAGGTCCCCCGCCACCCGCTCCGCCTCCTCGTGCAGCAGCTCCAGCTGCCGCTCCAGGTGCCGCTCCGGCGACTCCCCGCCCGGGGTGAGCCGGGTCCACCACCGCGTCCGGTTGAAGGTGTCCACGCACTCCGGCACGTCCACCTCGATCGCCCGCGACAGCGCGTGCACCAGCTCCGGCTCCCCGGCCAGCACGTCCGCCACCCAGCCCGGCTCCAGCAGCGCCGCGTACAGCTCGACCAGCTCCGCGAGCCGCCCCCCGGCCGGTTCCGGCAGCTCCACCTCGGCCAGGTACTCCCGCAGCCGCCCGAACTGCTCGCGCACCCCGTTCAGCTGCTCGGTGAGCCCCGCGGGCGGGGGCGGGGCCGGCCGCTCGGGCGGGGCGACCAACGCCCCCGCCCCGTACAGCCCGGCCACCACCAGCGGCCAGTAGGCGCCGGCCGCCCCCGTGAGGGTGAGCACCACCCCGGCCACCCCGCAGGCGGAGCCGGCCAGGTTCTTCTTCGACTCCAGGTAGCGCAGCGCCATCGCGGCAGCCCTGCCGGAGGTCCTATTGGTAGCCACGGATCTCCTCGAAGGCCCCGCGGAGCGCGTCGTTGCCGCCGGAAGCGTCGAACAGGCGCCCGCCGGTCACCTCGGTGATCCGGGTGAGCTCCTTGCGGTCGGAGTCCCCGAACAGCACCGCGAAGACCGGGGTGTGCCGCTGCGCCTCCGGCAGGGCCGCGTGAAAGGACTCGAAGTCCTTCGCCTTGTCCCCGCTCTGCCCGTCGGTCATCAGCACGATCGAGGTGAACGCGTCCGTGTTGCCCTTGCCCAGGTGCTCGTACGCCGCCCGCAGGCTCGCGTACACCGCCGTGCCGCCCTCGGGCCGCAGCGCGCCCGCGTCCTTGCGGATCGCGTCCAGCGCCGGACCCGGGTTGCCCGGCTCCACGACATGCGTGAGGACCTGCTTCACCTTGTCGCCGAAGGGCAGCAGCGTCACCTCCTCGCGGTCCCGGAACCGCCGCCCGGGACCCGAGTCCCCGGTGCCCGTCAGTTCGGTGAGCGCGTCCCGCAGCCGCCCGATGCGGTTCTCCTCCGCCATCGAACCGGAGGTGTCCAGCACGTACACCGTCCGCGAGGGCCGGCGCAGTTCGTTCTCGTACGAGGCCAGCAGCCCGTCGGCGACCTGCCGGCTCCCCGGGAACGGCAGCTCCCGCCGCTTGTCCGGGTTCAGCCCGGCCGCCGGGGCCACCCCGGCCGCCACCGGCCGCCGGAACGTCTGCTCCGTGATCAGCTTCTGCGCCTCGCTGCCGCGCAGCCAGTCGGTCAGGGACCGCCCGGACTCGCGGGCCCCGGCCGGCGCCGAGGTGAGCAGGGTCAGCGGGTAGTGGGCGGTGACGACCCCGTCGCGCGGCCGGACCACCGTCAGGTTCGTCTTCGCGTCCCGGTTCATCGCCAGCAGCACGGACTCGTAGTTGACGAGCGCGTCCACGTCCCCGCGCTTGGCGTACGCGGTCGCCAGCCAGCCGGAGGAGCCGGAGGTCAGCTTCTGCCCGGCGAAGAACTGCTTCAGCTTCGGCTGGGCCGTCTTCACGTCGGCGTCGGTCAGCGCCGCCTGCGCCCCCGACAGTCCGGAGGCCACCGAAACCAGCGCCGAGAAGCCCGAGTTGGAGCGCACCGGGTCGGTCATCCCGTACGTGAGCTTCCCCGCGGCCACCGCCTCGTGCACCGCCGACCAGGTGACCTCCTCGGGCTTCCAGCCGAGCCGGGCCAGCGCGTCCGGCTCCACGCCGAGCGCGACCGGCGAGGACATCACCGGGGTCTCGCTGCCGATCTTCACGGCCGCCTCCGGGCGCAGCCGCAGGTAGTCGTTGGAGGACAGCCAGATCGCGTCGTACTTCCCGTCGGCCTTGCCGGAGGCGACCTGCTCGGCCGCGTCGAGGGTGCCCGACCAGGTCAGCTCGACGCTCACGCCGGTGGCCTTCTTCGCGGCCTTCAGCACCGGCTCCATGTCGGCGAGTTCACTGGAGGCCAGCACCCGCAGCGTCCCGTCCTTGTACACGCTCTTCTCCGGCCCGGCGGGCCCGTCGGCGGTGCATCCCGCCGTGCCCACCAGCGCCACGCAGACGAGCCCCACGACCAGCTTCACCCGGCCCCGGCCCCGGCCCCGGGCCCGGCCCCGGCCCCGGGCTCGCCCCTGCCCCTGCCCGAGCCCCTGCCCGAGGGAAGGGGCGGGGTGGGGAAGGGCTCCGCGCAGCGGCTCCGTCTCGACCCCGCTCACAGGGCACCCCCTTCTGCGGCGTCCGCCGCCCGCGTCCGCGCCAGGTAGGCGGAGGCCGTCTGCAGCTCCCCGCTCAGGGCGTCCACCGTGGCGGCCATGGTCTCGGCCGCCTGCACCTTGAACGTGTCGATCGTGTCGAGCGTCGTGTAGATCTGCGCGAACGCCGCCCGCAGGGTCTCCGCGCCCACGGCCGGGTCGGCCGCGATCCGCTGGATCTCCCCGCTCTGCGTGGCCAGCATCTCGGCGTTGCCGCGGATCAGGTCCTCGGTCGTGGAGCGCAGCGCGCCGACCTGTTCGGTCACCTTGCGCTGGTTGTCGAGGGCCGACGCCAGCATCACCGCGATCCGCAACGCGGACACGGTGGTCGTCGCCGCCCGGTCCACCCCCTTGATCAGCTCCTCGTTGCTGCGCCGGACCACGTCCATCGCCAGGTAGCCCTGCGCGCACACGGCCAGCTGCGTCAGCAGGTCCTGGTGCTTCTGCCGGACGGGGAACAGCACGTCGGCGCGGAGCGCGTCGGCCGACTCCGGGTCGGCGTACGAGGCCTCGGCGACCCGTTGCTCCACGGCCGTGTCGAGGGCCTCGGTCAGCAGCGCGTACTCCTGGAGCCGGCCCATGGTCTCCCACAGCCGGGCCCGCTCGGTGTGCAGGGCCGCGCTGTCGCGGCGCAGCTCGTCCTGGCCGCTGCGCAGCGCGCCGACGATCCGGTTGAGGGTGGCCTGCGCGGAGGCGTACTTCGCGACGTGGTCGCGGAACCGGTTGCCGCCGGGCAGCTTGGCCAGCAGCCGGCGCGCGCCCCGGCCCGCGTTGTCCCGCGGGTCGAGGTCCTCGACGGTCCGGCGCAGCTCGACCAGCGAGCCCGCGACCCGGGCCTGGGCGTCGCCGCCCTCGGAGCCGAGCGAGCGCACGGCCCGCTCCAGCATCCGGTTGGACTGCCGGTCGGCGGTGCGCATGTCGGCCGCGCCGAGCCCGGTGACCTCGCCGATCCGGGCGGCGAACTCGGGGGAGCGGGGGTCGATCCCGGTGAGGGAGCCGGCGTACTCGGCGGCCCGGCGGGCCACTTCGGCGCGGACGGCGTCGTCGAGCGGGACGAGGCCGGAGGCCTGCTCCCGCCGGACGGCGGGCACGGGCTCGGGTGCGGTGAGGACGAGCGGGCCGTCCTCGGGAGGCGAGAGTGTCATGTGCGGGTCCCCCTAGCCCTTGGCGCGCTCGGCCAGCGCCATGAGGATCTTGACGGTGGGTGCGCCGACCTGGCGGATGCCGGTCAGCTCCGGGTTGAGGTACGCGCCGTGCGCGGCGGTCGCGGCGGTGAACTCGGGCACGCCGTCCTGCGGCCGGAAGCCGTGCCGGACGGCCAGCTTGCGCAGCTCGGGGTCGGTGGCCAGGAGGGTGCCGAGTCCGCGGGCGTCCTCGCTGATCGGGACGAAGGTGTGCGGGGAGTTGACGGTGGTGTCCGGGTAGAGGACGACCATGTCGGCGGGGGCCTGCTTCTGCTGGACGAGGGAGGCGACCTGGGCCTCGTAGGCGAGGATGAGCGGCTCGCCGCTGCCGCTGATGAAGGAACGGAACGGGTCGTCGGTGCTCGGCTCCAGGGCGCCCTGGACGGAGATCAGCTTCCGCAACAGCGGTGCCGTCCGCCCGATCGCCGCGTCGTCGGCGACGACCTTGTTGTCGTTGGCGACGTTGGAGGTGGCGGCGAGGAACAGCGCGCCGGAGTTGGAGGTGGCCGGGTCGGTGGTCTTGATGAACACGGTGCCGGTGAGTTCGGGGTGGGCGGCCGAGCCGGGCAGCTGCTGCCAGGTCCGGTCCTCCCCGGCGGCCTTGAGGTAGGGGCCCATCAGGAGCGTGCCGGAGTTCCTGCCGGTCATCTTGGCCAGGCCGTTGTCGGCCAGGACCTTCGCCGCGTTGGCGCGGGCGATGACGACGAGCGGGGAGAAGAACGGCCGCGTGCTCTGGGCCCCCTTGATGCCGGCCGCGGCCTCGATCTCCGGGGCGGGCTCGCTGCTGGAGGGGAACGCGAAGTCGTACTTCTTCAGCGGGAGCCGGTCCATGGCCCAGGAGCCGGAGGTCTCGGTCTGCACGGTGTAGCCCTTGTTCTTCAGGGCCTTGACGACGTCGGGGTCGCGGAAGAACTCTGCCTTCTCGGACCCGATGACGCCTTCTACTTTCACGGTCTTCGGTGCCGTGGGCTCGGTGACCCCCTGGAAGACGACGGCTGCGACGCCGCCGAGGAGGAGGACACCAAGCACGATTGCCAGGATGCGTCTCACGGGTGCAGCCTGCTCACGGAAACCCACATTCCGCGAGGGGTTGGGTGAACTCCGGGTGACCAAGCGGTCCCACTTCGAAATGCCGTATGAATCCGCGGGTGCTGGAAGCGGGGGCGGCGGGCCGTCAGGATCGTGGCATGGCCGTGAGCGTGAGCGCGAGCGTGTGCGCGTTGAAGTGGCAGGGCTGGGTCGTCGGCCTGTCGTCCGTGGCCGCCCTGCTGGTGTTCGCCCCGCTGGGCCTGTACGTGTGGGCCGGCGACGGGTCGGGCGGCGCGCCGCCGCGGGCCGCGGTGGCGGACGTACGGGTCACCGGGTGCCGGGTCGACGCGGCGAGCCGGCGGGTGGTGGCGGCCGTGGAGGCGGCGGGCCGGCCCGAGGGCGTCGGCGCGTACGTCGTCACGGTCGAGTTCCGCGAGCAGGCCGAGCCGGTGCCGGGCGGGCGTGCGGCGCAGGCGCTGGTGAAGGTGCCCGGGGTGGCTCCCGGCGCGGTGGAGCGCGGGGAGGCGGTCGGCCCGGTGTGGCGGGCGGCGGCGGTGCCGTGGTGCGGGGTGGCGGCGGCGGAGTTCACGCCGGGGGCGCTGGTGCCGGCGCCGTGAGGTGGTGCGGTGGCCCGTGGCGGTGCTGTGGCGGTGCCGTGAGGTGGCGCGGGCGGCCCGTGGTGTGAGGCACGCCGAGGCGCCCGGCCCGGAGCCTGACCGGCCCCGGACCGGGGCCGGTCAGGGGCGCCCGGCGAGGTCCCGGGAGGCCGGCTCCGAGGCTGCCGGGTCGAGGGCTGCCGGGTTCAGGGCGGCGGCGTGCGCGTCCATTCGCTCGGCGGCGAGGATCGCCACGGTGGTGTCGGCACGGGACGCGGCCACGACGAGCGCCCGGCCGGCGAGGTCGTGGGCGCGCCGGTGGAGGGCGGCGGGGTCCGCCTCCTGCGCACGGGGCGCGCGGACGGGCTCGCTGCCGCGCAGGCGCGCGACCTGGGCGGCGATCCGGGCGCCCTCGCCGTCGAGGCCGAGCTGGTCGGTGACCGTGAGCAGGGCGGAGAGGTGGCCGGCGAGCTGGTGGTCCAGCGCTTCGGCCCGGGTGCTGTGCGGGTAGCCACCACGGCTGTCGTGGCTGCCGGCGTGGTGGCCGCCCATACGGTGGACGGCCGGCTTGGTCCGGATCGGCTCGTACATGAGGTGGCCTCCTGCGGGGTCAGGAGACCATCCTACATTGGATTCATTCTAAAGTTGAGTTCGATCCTGAAATGGGGCGGGGGCGGGGCGGGACGAGCACCCCTGGAGGCCCGGGCCCGAACCGACCCCCCGGGGGGTTTAAAAAACAACCACACCCCCCAAACCCCCTGGAGCTCGTG
>NZ_JBHXTC010000021.1:37714-57913 GCF_042677605.1 Streptomyces sp. NPDC127106
TTTTTTCTTTTTTTATTTTTGGGGCGCCCCGCGCGGCGGGGGGGGGGGGGCGGGGGGGCCCCCCGGGGGGGGGGGGGGGGCCCCGCCCCCCCCCCCCCCCCGTCGGTGAGGTGCGGTGCGGTGCGGCGAGCAGTGGGCGCGGTGCGGTTACGGCTGGCCGTACCCGTCCAGGAAGTTGCCGATCCGCGTCACCGCGTCCGCGAGGTCCGTCGCGTTCGGCAGGGTCACGATGCGGAAGTGGTCCGGCTCGGTCCAGTTGAAGCCCGTACCGTGCACCACCATGATCTTCTCGGCCCGCAGCAGGTCCAGGACCATCTGCCGGTCGTCCTTGATCTTGTAGACGGCCGGGTCGAGCTTCGGGAACAGGTACAGCGCCCCCTTCGGCTTCACGCAGGTGATGCCGGGGATCTGGGTGAGCAGGTCGTACGCGGTGTCCCGCTGCTCCAGCAGCCGGCCGCCGGGCAGCACCAGGTCCTCGATGGACTGCCGGCCGCCCAGGGCCGTCGCCACGGCGTGCTGCGAGGGCATGTTCGCGCACAGGCGCATGTTGGCCAGGATCGTCAGGCCCTCGATGTAGGACGCGGCGTGCTTCTTCGGGCCGCAGACCGCCATCCAGCCGGCGCGGTAGCCGGCGACGCGGTAGTTCTTGGAGAGCCCGTTGAAGGTGAGGGTCAGCAGGTCCGGGGCGATCGCGGCGGTGTTGGTGTGCGTGGCGCCGTCGTACAGGATCCGGTCGTAGATCTCGTCCGAGCAGACGATCAGGTTGTGGCGGCGCGCGATGTCGGTGAGGCCCCGCAGCATCTCGTCGTCGTAGACGGCGCCGGTCGGGTTGTTCGGGTTGATGATGACGATCGCGCGGGTGCGGTCGGTGACCTTGCGCTCGATGTCGGCCAGGTCCGGCATCCAGTCGGACTGCTCGTCGCAGCGGTAGTGCACGGCGGTGCCGCCGGCCAGCGACACGGCGGCCGTCCACAGCGGGTAGTCCGGGGCGGGGACGAGCACCTCGTCGCCGTCGTCGAGCAGCGCCTGCATCGCCATCTGGATCAGCTCGGAGACGCCGTTGCCGAGGTAGATGTCCTCGACGTCCAGCTCGATGCCCTTGGTCTGGTAGTGCTGCACCACCGCGCGGCGCGCCGAGAGCAGCCCCTTCGCGTCCCCGTAGCCGTGGGCGCTGCCCAGGTTGCGGAGCATGTCCTCAAGGATCTCCGGCGGGCACTCGAAGCCGAAGGCCGCGGGGTTGCCGGTGTTGAGCTTGAGGATGCGATGACCTGCTGCTTCGAGCCGCATCGCCTCTTCGAGGACGGGGCCGCGGATCTCGTAGCAGACATTGGCGAGCTTCGTTGACTGGATCACCTGCATATCTGGAGCTTACGGGGCTGGGGGGTGGGTGGCGGAGGAATTCATCCCGCAGGAGGATGGCCGAAATGCCGGTTTTCCGTGATGGGTGGGTGTCGGTGCGGTCCACCCTTGGAAACGCGGGTCGGGATGCTGCTCCACCTACGGAATCCGTAGGGCTGTGCCTGGGGGCGGGGTAGCGGTGTTGCGCTCGTCACTTACCGAGGGGTGGGGCGCGCCGGGCGTGCCGGCCGAGTGCCTTGGCTGGGTGCGCTGGCTGAGTACGCCAGCTGAGTACGCGGGCTCATGCGCCCCGGCGGCGTGGTGGCGGAGGCTGGTCGTCCGGGGCGGGGGGGCGTGCGGGCGTGCGTGCGTGCGTGCGGCACGGCGGGGCGGAGAGGTAGAGAGGCGGAGCGGTGGATTTCTCGGTCGGCGACATGACGATCACGACGGTGGGTACGGACGGCGACGACCGGGCGATCGAGTTCCTGGTACGGCCGCACCGGCTGGGCCGCGGTCCCGGGACCTTCGTGGACGGGCGTTTCGCGATCTACCGCGAGCACGGCCGCGGCTGGGAGGACGCCCGCCTCGCCCTCGACCCGGCGTCCGGCAGCGTCCCGATAGCGGCGGTGGAATGGGCGGTGGAGTTCGCCCGCGAGTACCTCTGACGATCCTGTCAGCGGTCCACCGGCAGCAGCTTCTTGATCGCTGCGATGGCGGCTTGAGGTTCGTCGGCGTGGCAGCGGACGGTGTGAACCTCCGTGCGTCGCCCCAACAGACTCACGACGGTGACTGGTTGGGTCAGCTCGATGGTGATCGAGGTCTGCGACGCGATGGCCACGTCCAGCACACCGTCCTCGGACTTGTTCGCGTCTGGGAAGCGGAGGTCGTAACGGGCGGACGCGATCCGTTCCAGAGGTATCCGCAGATCGAGCCGTGCACCGCGCCGTATCCGCAGCTCGCCCGGCCCCACGACGTGTGGGCGTGTGACGGCGGCGGCGTGCAGCCCCAAGACCATGAGCACCGTGTAGAGGTCGAGGACCAGCATGACCAGGTGGATGTCCGGATACTCGGCGAGCAAGAAGGACACCCCGACCGTCTCGACCACGAACACGAAGACCATCCCGTACGCCATCGCCGCCTGAGCGCGTGCGTACCCGACGGCGATGTCCGCTTCTCCGACCCCGTGCGAGCGCCGAACCATCCACAGCCCGAGGCTCGTCATCCACCGCCCCTCGTGTGCCGCCAGCCGTCGCGTCTGTGTGATGAATTCCTTGATCCCCATGTGCCTCAGTGAATCAGAGGGGCCTCTCAAATCCTCCCCAGGCCGAAATACCTCTGATTTGGGGTGGGGTGGGGCGAGGTGGGGGCGGAGGCGTGGGGGGCGGGATGCCCGTCGGGGGGGCGGTGGGGTGTCCGGGGTTTCCCGGCAGCCCATTGTCCTTCCGGTTCGGGCCGGCCTGAAAAGGGCGCTCCTCCTTCGTCGTCGCGTCGCTTGCGCGATGGCCTTCGGCCACCCTTGACAGGCCGACCCGCCCCGGAATGCCAACAGACTGCCGGGAAGCCCCCGAAGGATGGCCAGGGGGCACGAGAGGCAGGAACGGCCCCGTCAGAGCAGCAGGGGCGGGCTGCGCGTTGCCGGGGCGTCGTGCGGCCGGGACGACCACCAGAGCCGCCCCCGCACCGGGGCCCGGCCCGGCCTATGTGGCCCTGAAGAGGTTTGCGGGGGGCAGGTTTCGGTAGGTGGCGGCGTTGTCGGTGGTCCCGCTTACGGTGGGGGCATGACGCCGCTGACACCGCTGAGGATCATTGCCGGGGACGCGACGAGTCCGCAGGCCAAGGGGCCGAAGATCATCGCGCACGTCTGCAACGACATCGGCGGCTGGGGCAAGGGCTTCGTCCTGGCCCTGTCGAAGCGCTGGCCGGAGCCCGAGGCAGACTTCCGGGCCTGGCACCGCGGCCGGGCGAAGAACGACTTCGGGCTGGGCGCGGTCCGGCTGGTCCGGGTCAAGGACGACACCTGGGTCGCCAACATGGTCGGCCAGCGCGGCATACGCACCGGCAGCGCGGGCGTCCCGATCCGCTACGACGCCCTGGAACGCTGCCTGGTCGCCCTTGCCGACCACGCCGTCGAGCTGGGCGCCTCGGTCCACATGCCGCGGATCGGCTGCGGGCTGGCGGGCGGCAAGTGGTCCCGCGTCGAGCCGATGGTCGTGCAGGCGCTGTCGGCGCGGGGCGTGGCGGTGACCGTGTACGACCGGGGTTGACGCCCACTGAGCCGTTCGGGCGAGGGCGGAACGATTCGGCGCGGCCAGGCAGTGACCTGCGGTACGAGGCACCGGAAAGGTGGTTCCTGCACGTTGTTGCTCCTTGTGAAGGGAACCCTTCCATGCGTCTTCGCAATGCCGCCGTCGCAGCGTTCGGTGCACTGGCCCTTGTCCTGACGATCCCCACGTCCGCCGTCGCCGCCACGGGCGAGTTCACGTACGTCTACTCCGGCCTCGACGGCAGCCCGCAGGTGGGCGTCCTGGAGAACCCGGTGAGCGGTGAGTGCTTCACCCTGCCCGAGGTGGCCGACCCGGGTGCCAGCAGCCCCGCCCACACGCCGCGCAACCGCACCACCTCCACGGCGACGGTCTTCACCGAGCCGGACTGCGAGGGCGACTGGTTCACCTTGCGGCCGATCACCGGACGCGGCTCCGAGCGGCTGAAGCTGCGGTCCGTCGTCTTCAGCTGATCCGGTCCAGGAACGCCCGCCAGGCCTCGGCGGGGACGGCGAACGTTGGCCCGCCCTCGCCGAGCTTGGAGTCACGGACGTGGACGGTGTGGGGGCAGGCCGCCACCTCGACGCAGATTCCGCCCTCTTCGTTGCTATACGTCGACTTGTGCCAGTTCAGTGCCACCTCTATGCAGTTGCTGCCTACTTCGTCGCTGTAGCTCGACTTGAACCACGCCAGTCGATTGCTGCTCACAGTTCCTCCGCCACGCGCTTGATGAACTCGGCTGAGTCCGTGGCGCTGAGGGCATCCGCGCGAATCACCCCATGCGACAGACTCAACTCGCTGACCTTCTCTGGAGACGTGTGCATCGCACTCGTGCTCTGCCCTTCGCACCATGCCCATGTCTGGTGCTCCGGGGTCTCCAGAAGGATCAGTGATCCTCGAAGAGCAGGAGCAGAAGCGCGCCCCTGTGGCAGCACTTGCACGGCAACGTTGCGCGCGTCGGCCCGTTCGATCAGGTGGTACAACTGTCGGCGCATGACTTCCGGACCGCCGACACCCGTTCGCAGAGCAGCTTCGTAGATGATGAACCCGTAGTGAGTCGTCACGCGGCGGGCCATTGCTGCTTGTCGGGCAAGGCGAAATCGCACCCGCTCTTCAATCGTTTCGTCATCTGCCGGTGGGCAGGCCTGGCTCATGAGGGCCCGCATGTACCCCTCGGATTGCAGCAGGCCGGGAATGAACAGCGGCTCGTATGAGTGGAGAGCGAGGCAATCGGCCTCGGTGGCCATGAACTCAGGGACCAGATTCGGGTACGGATCGGGCTTCATGTAGTCGGCGCCGGCCGCCAGTTTGCCTCCGGCGCCGAACATCGAGTCCGCGATCTGGAGCAGGTGGAGGGTCGGGCGGCGGCGGCCCTGTTCCATCGACTTCACGTACTCCGCGGCGTAGCCGGCCTCCTCGGCCAGTTCTTCGCGGGATTTGCGCGCTTCCGTGCGCCACAGCTTGATCTGGTTGCCGCCGTACCGCCATGCCTCGCTCATCGTGCCCCGCCCCTCGGCCTGCCGTTGCTCGCCCGGCCCATACCCGGGCGGGGAGACCCCGGACCGTCGATCACACGATCGAGTGTCAAGTTGGCCGAAGGGCTGCAGGAGGACTCAACTCCGTGCGTGGAGCGCCTTCGTCAGGACGCCGCCGATGACGATCAGGGCAACGCCCAGCCACCACACGTTGGCGTCGAAGACCAGGACCGCGATCCCGACCGGTACGAGGAGGCCGGCGACCGGGAGCAGCAGTGAGGCGCGGTTCGGGGGTTCGCGGCCCAGGCCCTTCTCCTCGCGGGCGGCGCGGGCGCGTACGACGTCCGGGTACCAAGCGGTGAACCGGAGGGCGGCGACGATCGCCAGGATCGGGATGATCCAGTTGGTCCACATGTTGTCCGGGCTGCGCAGGATCAGGTCGCCGATGAGCCCGGACAGGCCGGCCACCAGGAAGGCCAGGCCCCATACCCCCGTGATCATGTAGTTGGTCCGGAGGAAGGCGGGCGTGTGCCAGATGGCCGGGTCGGTCTGTTCGCGGGCGTACTGGAGCGTGAACGGCATCCGTACGACCATCGAGCCGAACGCGATCGTGGCGAGGGTGAAGTTCGCGACCTCGCCCGCGTACGTCTCCAGCCAGTCGAGCGTGCCCTCGCTCGCCAGGACCCCGATGACGGTCATCAGGGCGAAGAACACCACGTCGGCCAGTTCGAGCAGCTTCCACGAGCTGCCCCGGTTGACCACGCGGCCGAGGATGACGACGACGACCGCTGCGGCCAGGGAGAGCCCGACCGCGAGCTCGAACCGCCCGGGGCCGACCAGCAGGGAGAACAGGATCCACGGCGACATCCCCACGACCGGGTTCTCCAGGAACGCGGACAGGGGGTTGACGGCCTTGCTGTTTGCCTCGGCGCGCACCCTTCCAGCCTGCCCGCCCCCGGCTCGGCCGGCCATTCGGGAGCGCGAGGCCCGTATCGGGGCCGGGTACCGCGGGGGTACACGGCTCCCGTCTCCGGGGCCGTGTCTCGTCGGGACGCGGGCAGGGCGGGAGGGTGCGGATCATGGACCACACCTTCGAGTACCGCTTCGTCCGGAGCCCCCGCAGCGTCCGCCTGGCGCGGGCCCTGTTCACCCAGCAGGTCCGGGAGTGGAAGCTCCCCGAGGACACGGTGGAGACCGCCGTGCTGCTCGTCAGCGAGCTGATGACGAACGCCTGCCGGCACGCCCGGGTGCCCGTCGGGCGCGAGGTGTGGATGCGGGGCGGGTGGTGCGGCGAGCGGCTGCGGGTGGAGTTCCTCGACGCGGACCGGTCCCTGCCCGCGCCCCGCGACGCCGCGCCCGAGGACGAGGCCGGGCGCGGGCTCGCGATCGTCGCCGCGCTGGCCGCCGAGTGGGGCGCGTACCCGCGGGACTGCGGCATCGGCAAGGTGGTGTGGTTCGAGCTGCCCACCGGGGGCGGGAGTCAGTAGCCTGCGGTGTTGAGGAGCCGGTTGGGGGTGTTGTAGCTGAGGCGGGTCAGGATGTCCTTCGTCGACCGCTGCTCCAGGAAGCCGGCCACCTGGGCCGGGGTCTCGTCGGGGTGCGCCGCCTTGTAGAGGGCGGCGACGCCCGTGACGTGCGGGGCGGCCATCGAGGTGCCGTCCAGGGCCACGCTGCCGCCGGACAGGCGGGCGGAGACGATCTCCTCGCCGGGTGCGAAGAGGTCCACGCACTGGCCGAAGTTGGAGAAGTCCGTCTCCCGGTCGGAGCGGTCGGTCGCCGCCACCGTCACCGCGCGCGCCGCGGAGGCGGGGGAGACGTTGCAGGCGTCCTGCGCCTCGTTGCCGGCCGCGAAGACGGGGAGGACGCCCGCGTCGAAGAGCGCGTCGGCCGCGGCGTTGACGGCGGTGGACCGCCCGCCGCCCAGGGAGCCGTTGAGGACGGCGGGCTGCTTGGCGTTCTCCGCGACCCAGTCGAGGGCCGCGATGATCCCGGAGTACGAGCCCTTGCCGTCGCAGCCGAGGACCCGGACGCTGACCAGGTTCACCTTCGGGGCCACCCCGTACGTACGGCCGCCGACCGTGCCCGCGACGTGCGTGCCGTGGCCGTGGCAGTCCAGGCCGCCCCGGCCGTCGCCGACGGCGTCGAAGCCGGCCTTGGCACGGCCCCCGAACTCGCTGTGCGCGAAGTCGATGCCGGTGTCGAGGATGTACGCGGTCGCGCCGGCGCCGTTGCCCTGGACGGTGAACGCGTTGTCCAACGGCAGCTGTTCCTGGTCGATGCGGTCCAGCCCCCAGGAGGTGGCCGCGACCCGGGGCGCGGGCGCGGTGGCGGCCGGGACGGGCGGGGCGGTCAGGGCCGCGTCCTCCTCCACGGAGGTCACGCCCGGCAGCACCCGGATCGCCTTGAGCTGGGAGGCGGTCAGCGGCGCGGCGAATCCGCGCATCGTCTTGGAGTACGTGAACGACGGCTTCACGCCCGCCACCGCGGCGACCGCTGCCGGGTCGGCGGTCTTGTCGAGGGAGACGATGTACTGGCCGGGGATGGCGTTCGCGGAGGTGTGCAGTGGTGCGGGGACGGGCTCGGGGGTGTCGGCGGTGGCCGTGCCGCCGACCGTGGCGGGGGCCAGGGCGAGCAGGGCGGCAGCGGCGGTCGACAAGGGCGCGAGCAGGCGCATGGGCGGGGGCTCCTGGGGGTGTTCGGAAGGCCGTCACGAGCGGGCCGCGGCCCCGCCGGACACGGCGTCGGGCGCGCTGCCCTTCCCTGCATCGGTGGCTGCGCGGGCCCGACTTGAACGGCCCGCTCCGTTCGGCCGAGGGGCGGGGTGGAGGCGGGACAACGGGGGCGTGCGGGCCAGGGAAACGATTCGCCATGCCTGCGGCGGGTCTTGTCGCCGTCCGGCTCCTGCCCGCGGGGTTCCGGGGCGGGCGGTGAATCCACCCGTACGGCGGTGCCGCGGCCCGGGGCGCACTCCGGTGTGTGCTCCCGGAGACCGCCGCCGCGCCGCGGGACGTCGTTGACCCGGACCGGCCGGGCGTGATCGCCTCGCCCCATGCGCACCAGCCTCGGGCGTGCCCTCCCGGCGGCGTTCGCCGCCGCCCTGGCCGCCGTAGCCGCCACCGCCCTGCCCGCCACCGCCGGCGCCCCGGCGGGCCCCGCAGCCCGCGAAGTCCGCGAGATCCGCGAGATGCGTACGGTCCCTGCCGCCCCGGCGGCCGACTGGCCCACGTACATCGTCACCGTCGACCGTTCCCTCGATCCGGCCGCCGTGGCGGAGCGGGTAGAGGGCGTCCACCCGCTCCACATCTACCGCGACACCCTGAACGGCTTCGCCGCCCGCCTCGACCCGGACCAGCTTGAATCCCTCGCATCGATGCCGGACGTCGAATCGATCGAGGAGGACGCCACCGCCTCGGCAGACGGGTAGCCCAACGACGCTACGGTCGGCACGGAGCTACCCCGGTTTCCACTGGCGAAGGCCTCAGATGGTCATGTCCACCCAGGCTCCTGCCTTCTTGATTCCTCGGTTGCTCTTGAGTTCCGGATACTTTGCCGCCAGGTCAGTCAGTACCTTCGTCAGAATGGGCGCCCTGCTTGAATGAACTGCTGCTGTGTCACCTACTCAACCCCTTCCGTGTACTTGGAGCTGATCTTGACCGACTCCCCAGATGGCGTCACGTAGATTTCATCAGTCATTCCGGCAAACTCGATCCGCCCAGGCTTGCCCATCGCCACGGAGTGGCCGACGGAGAAGAACTCCACAGCGAAATCGAGGATCTGCACCAACCGCCTATGGATGGTAGGGAAGCTTGAAGCCGAGTTCCCGTGCGGCATCCTCGTACGTCGAGATCATCTCCGAAATAGTGTCGGTGATCTCATTCAACGGAAACCGGGCCTCTTCGAGGTCGCCGGCAGCTAGATAGTCGGTCAATTCCTTCACGGTTTCCTGGAGGATTTTCAGCGAATCCCCCTGGATTGCTACTGCAGGTGAGTTTCTGCTCGGGATCTGAATCACGGCGTAGTTCCCAGAGACTGCCAGTATAGGGCCGATGGCTTCGTGCTGATTCACTGAGCCCTCCGAGGGTGGAACGTAATGTGCGGCTCTGTATCGACGAGAGGCCCAGTGAAGATATCTTGGCGCCTCCCTCTACCCAGGGACACGTCTGCTGTCGGGAGCGAACTCGAAATCCTACTTTTCGTTCGGCTGTTTATTCCAGTGATCACATAGTCCCAGTCCGATTCAGCATGGTAGCCATCAGGGTTGGTAGCGGACCGAGGCCCCTTGGCCCGACTTCCAACTACCGAGATCGTTACGCCACGACTGTCTGCAGCATTCTGAATTCGCTTGATTTCAGATATCGTCAACCCCTCCAAAACTGCGCCGTTTGCCACAGTTGGGCCACAGTTATGGACCAGGACGGGAGTTGCCCCCGCCAGTACATAGTACGTGTGGAAGTCGGCGACGGTGAGGTTGTAGGTCTCGTTGTTGGCCTGATAGGTGCGGACCTGGGCGACGGCTACGGTGCTCCCTTCGTCAGTGCGAAGGGTGGTGCCCGGCCTGAGGTCTCCCGCATCCTTCCAGGTTCGATCAGATTCAGACCAGAAGGGGTGATGATCAGTTGTGGTGATGGTTTTGATGCCGTCGGCGGTCTGGATGCTGACGTCGACGTACTTCTTATCTTCCGCGGTGAAGATCGTGGCGGTCACCGTTTTTGCCAACGTTTCCCCGGTTTCGGGGTCGGTGGCCGTGATCTCGTCCCCGGTGGCCAATTCATCGATCGGCTTGCTGGTTCCGTCTGCGAGAAGGACTTCGGTACCTGCCGTGAAACTGTTTTTGCAGCCGGAGCCGGCGACCTTCCCTGCGTTTCCAGGTTTTCCGCCAGCAGTCGAAAGGAGACCTCCCGGGGGTGCCGTGCCGCCCCCCTCGTAGAGGCCGACGTCCTCCGCAGCGCCCTGCAGGTGATCTCCGAGGTAGTCCTCGGGGTTGCAGCCCTTCTTCTTCATTTGCTCGCATGCGCTGAGCAATGCGGAGGCCTTGATCCGCCAGTCTTGTGCCTCTGTCAGATCGCCGAGCCCGTCTGCCCGTTTGCGATATTCAGTGCGGTAAATCTCGAAGAATTCTTGAGTGTTTTGCTTAGGGAGGACGACAGTCTTTCCCTTCGGGCCCTGCATCAGGGGCTCCGAAGGCGCAGGCTTCCAACGCCTTGGCGCGGGCTTCGTCCTGGAGCTGTTGTAGTCGCCCCAGATCGGCCGAGGCCGGTCTTCGTGATCGACTGGAAGGACGTCGTCGCGGGGATTGTAGTGCCCTCCGCAGTGGCCGTTCAGGCAGTCGGTTTCGATCAGGCCCGTCGGGTCGCTGAGGTTGATCGGGTTGTTGCTGGAGTAGGCGTACCCGTTCATCTGCGTCGGGTTGGTGATGTCGATGACGGGGTCGACGGAAATGAAGCGCCCTGTGGCCGAGTCGTATTCGCGGGCGCCGATGTGGGTGAGGCCGGTGTTGGCGTCGTCGACCCCGGTGCCGAGGAAGCCGCGGTTACCGGGCCAGCTGCCGGGCTGGGTGCCACGGGGGTTGCCGTACGGGTCGGACTTGCGGCGGGTGACCGTCTGGCCGGCGCTTTGGTCGATGGTGGCCGTCGCGGTGCCGTGGTGGTCGGCGAGCTGGACGCTGAGCTGGTGGTTGTGCGGCTTGCCTCCAGTGCGCCGGACAGTGGTGTTGTTGGGGCCGCTGTAGTAACGGACGGCGTCGAGGGCCTGACCGGCCTTGTTGACGGTGACCTCGGTGTCACCCAGATAGAGGGTGCGGGAGCTGCCGGTTTCCTCGATGAGGCGGTTGCCCGATGCGTCGTAGATGTAGGTGGTCGTGGTGTCGAAGGTGAACTGCTGGGGTCCGGTCGAGTCGCAGGACCCCAGCTGGAGGTCACCGCCGTCGGCGGCGTTGTCGGGGACGCCGACGCACTGGTTGGTCGCCGGGTTGTTCAGCGACTTGTCGCTGGCGCGGTAGACGAACTTCTGCTTGTCGCTGCCGTCACAGGTAGCCAGGACCAGCTTGCTGCCGCTGGTGGTGAGGCACTTGTCCAGGGCCCGGACCGTGTTGTCGGTCAGGCGCCACTGCTGCGCTTTGGTCGTGTTGCAGGGATATATCTGAACGGGAGTGCCGTCGGCGGTGCCTGCGCCTTCGACATCCACGCACTTGCCCGACGCTCCGATGAGGGAGACGGCTCCGATGCCGGGACTCGTGGCCGAGGTGAGCTTGCCCCGGCGGTCCCAGTTCAGGGTCTGGGCGTCGCCGCCGATGCGCCGGGACTTCGTGTTGCCGGAAGCGTCGTACTCGTAAGTGGAGAGCGAGACGACAGTGGAGCCCGGGTCGCGGGTGGTCTTCTCGGCCTTCGCGAGTGCGTGGGGCTGGGTCTTGACCGGCGGCTGGGCGCCGCCGGCGATGGCGACGCCGTAGGTGTAGGTGGTCTCGTCGTCCAGCGCGCTGTTGGTCAGGTCGCGGTTGATGAGCTTGGTGCGGTTGCCGATGGCATCGAACTGGTATTCCTGCCAGAAGCCGTCACCGTCCGGGCCGGGGGTGACGTCGGCGAGGCTGGGGCCGGTGCAGGCCGTGGTCTTGCCGGTCCAGGCCTTGGTCAGCTGGCCCATCGGGTCGTACGCGAAGCACTGGCGATCGGTTCGGCCGCCCGGCTGTTCGTCGGCCATGGCCGTGATGTTCCCGGCCGGATCGTAGGCGTAGGAGACATCGCTGATGCGGTTGGGTGCGGTCTCGCGGTCGCTGATCCGGTTGGTGACCTGCCCGGTGTTCGGGTTGTAGTGGATGGTGGTCCAGACCCGATTGGGTGCGTTGCCCGACGCGGTGCGCAGGACGTTGCCGTAGGGGCTGTACTTGATGTCGGCGGTGTACCAGGCAAGGCCCGAAAGGCTCTGCGGCATGCCGTCGGCGTCGTAGCGGGTGATCAGCTTCTCCGCCGCCAGGCCACCTGGGGTGGCCGGCAGGGTGGTCGACTGGACCTTGCCGGTCGGAGTGTAGGTGGTGCTGGAGGCGTAGGTGCCGGCCAGGCCCTTCGTCGCCGGCACGTCGGGGATCGTGATCTTGGATCCGGTGGGCCGGTACTCGGCGTCGTAGCCGGTGACCTCGCTCTTGTACGCCGCTCCGCCCTCGTACCTGGTGGACGAAACGGCTTGCCCCTTGGCGCCGGGCAGGGAGTCGAAGGTGTAGGAGGCGACGAGCGGACCGTCGGCCGCATTGTCACGCAGCTCGGTCATCCGGCCGAGGGCGTCGTAGTTCGTGTGCTGGATGCGGCCGCTGGAGTCCTTCGCCCAGATCTGCTGGTCGAGGTTGTTGTAGCCGAACTCCGAACGTCCGGTGTCCGGGTCCTCGGAGTAGGTCTTGCGGCCTCGCGCGTCGTAGCCGTACCTCCAGCTGTTGCCTGCCGCGTCGGTGACCTGGCTGAGCTTGTTGCGGAGGTCGTAGGTGTACGAGGTGCGGTTCCAGGTCGTCAGGTCCGTGGAAGTGGCGTGCTCGACGGCCGAGGTGCGCCCCAACGGGTCGGTCCAGGTCTTGGACGCGCTGCTGCCCTTGAGAGGGGTCGTGCCGTCCACGGACATTGCCGAGCGGGTGAGGGTGAAGTCTCCGCCGTACTCCACCGTGGAGGAGTACTGGGGTACGTCCGCATGACGGGTGGTGGACCGGACGGCCCGGCCCAGGCCGTCGTAGGCCACCTCGGTGGAGTTGGGAACCGCGAAGACACTTTCCGGAACGAAGATCTTCTTCGATGGCGTGCCCTCGGCGTAGTAGCCGTTGTTGGACCGGCGTACCGAGCCGTTGGCGCTGTAGAGGGTGTCGGTGATCAGCCTTCCGCCGCCCAGGGCCTCGCGCTGGCTCTGGCGCGGGCGCAGCAGCCCGTCGTAGATCGCGACGGTCTGCGTGTAGGTGCCGTCGTCCTGGAGGACGCTGCTGGTGACAGCAGGGGGCTCGTGCTCCGTGATCTGGTACGTGAAGGTGTAGGCGGCCTTGTCCTTGCCGGGATTCTGTGAAGGTGTCCAGACAGCAGCTGAGCGCCCGAGGTTGTCGTAGGCGGTCGTGACCTTGCGGCCGTTGGTGTCCTTCGCCTCCAGCGCGCTGCCGCGGCCCGGATCCGTCTTGGTGGTAGCGGTGTGGCCAAGGACGTTGGTCACGGTGACGGAGAAGGCGGTTCCCGTGGCGGGACTGAACGAAGACGACGTGGGGTTGCCCGCAGCGTCGTAGACCTTGACGGATCGTCCCAGAGCGTCGTACTCGATGCGCGCCGACGTCACCCACCCCGTACCTGCGCTGTCAACGGTGTCGGCTTGGTGGACGAGACCCTTCACAGGCGCCGCGCCAAAGGCGTTGAGGGCGTCGTATGAGGTTCGGGTGTCGCTGAGGACCGTCGCCGTTGGGCTGTGTGCACAGTCACCGGCGGTTATGCGGGCGCGCTGGGGCAGGCCGATCAGGTACTTGTCGGTGTTGTGGACGTAGCTGGTTGTCGTACAGGTCTGTTCGCCGGTGGACCAACTGCTTCCGTTGTGTGTCAGAGCATCGACCTGTGTGGCAGTGATGAGTCCGTAGTCGGCCTCGTAGGTCCGGAGCGTGCGGACCATTCGGGACTTTCCGCCGCTGATGACCTGGATCTCGTCGGACCGGGACGGCCCTTGGCGGTAGGCCTCCAGTGGGGTGTTGCCTTCTCGTGGACGGGATGCGGTCTTCTGACTCCAGGGCCATGTCAGCGCGCGGGAGGTGACGCTGCCGTCCGCCTTCGTGTAGGTGATCGACTCTGCGGCCATGCCCTGGAACTGCGGTAGATCCTCGCCAAGGTCCTCGGTCCCGGTGGAGTCCTTCAGCGTGATCTTCGGGCGGCCTGCATCGCCGGACATACCGCGGAAGTAGCGGACACGCTTCTGCGACTCTTCCGTCGCGTCGGCCTTACCCACGTTGGACGTGACGCCTTGCTTCGTTACCACGCTTCCGTAGCCGCGCCACTGGCTGTAGGTACGCAGCTCAGGCCGGGTGAACTCGTCGGTGTCCTTGGCCCAGGCGGCGTTGCCCTCGTAGGTGTAGGTGGTGGTGACGTCAGGCTGGCGTGCGACGCGATCCTTCTCGGTCACCTTGTCGACGACGTACTTGTTGAACCACTCCAGCGGGGGCTTCTCCAAACCACGGTCCGGGGACCAGTGGACCGGATAGCAGCGGGTGGTGTTCTCCTCGGGCTTCGGGTGCGTGGCGCCGACCGGACACGGCGAGGAGTAGGCGACGGATATCTCGCCGCCCGTCTCGGTGCGGATGGTTTCCACACGGAGGCGGTCGAAGTCAGGAGTCGCGTCGGTGGCGCTGGTCGCGACTCGGTTGGGCATGTCCTTGACGTTCGCGAGGAAGGACACCGGTGGGAGCGAGGTGCTCAGCTGGTTGCCGGCACTGTCCTTGGCGGTTCCGTAGCCGGTGCGGGTGATGGACTCCAGCCACAGCGGAGGGTGGGTGTCGGTACGCTGCTTGGGGAACGATTGTTGGAGCGTCCAGCGATCCACCAGGGAGAGCGCGGTCGAGCCCTCGGTGCGCTGGGCGTAGGTGGTGACCGAGGTCAGCCGCTTGCGGGTCCAAAAGGTCGGTGAGGCGGTGTAGCAGTCCTTGGCGCTCGGCTTGCAGTAGAGCGTGGAGGGGGTGTCCCACCAAGGCTGCTTGTCACCGTAGTTGTTGGCGTCGAACGCCGCATCGGAGCAATCTGTGGTGCCTTCCTTGATGCAACGCTCAGAGACGGTGAACTCGACCTTGCCGGCCGGAGCACCTCCCAGGGCACCGGCACGCAGTCCATAGGTGATCTGCGTGGGGTATCCGCCACGGACGTACGGGACCTTGGCTTTGAACTTCTCGTTCTTGGCGTAGTGGTTGACCTCCTTGGCCCAGTCGATGACCATCGCGTTGCCATGGATGTCTTCGACGTAGTCGAGGTTCCATCGCCATCCCTGGTCACAGGAAGACTCCGCGAAGGAGGCCTGGTAGCAAGGTTCACCGGGGTGGTTGCCGAACACTGGCGTGGTGAAGACCGAGTTCGTCACACCTCGGCTCCCAGGCCCATCGAGGTCGTGTCGGCCGAAGAAGTACCTGGTTCCGTCACGCGTGGTGACGACCCAGTATTCACCGTCCTTCGCGCCGTTGGCGACGGTGCTGTCCGTCTTGCGTTCGACTCTGGAGCCGTCATCGACAGCAGGGATCCACTGACCGCTGGCGGAGTCCCGGACGAGCTCGGTCGATCCCCCACCCAGCGACATGGCCACGCTATCGCCGGCCCAGCAGAGGTCGCTCTTCTTCTTGTCGGTGGTGTTGTCGTTGTTGGGCCGGGACGGGTTCGCCTTGAGGTCGTCATCGCACGGCCGGTAGCGGCGTTCGATGAATCCTGGGGTGTAGTCCCAGCCGTCACCGACCCACGATGCCTGACCGTTGGCGACGGAGGTCTTGCCGTCGACCGCCTGGGAGGAATACGAGAAGGCGATCTTTGGAGCCGGGCCTGCTGGCGGAGCCGGCACGGTCAGCGGATACGACCATCCGAAACCGCCACCGCTGCTGCCCGCCGTCCACCGGCCGGACGAGGACAGCGACGTGGCCTTGTACGTGCCGCCCGCGCCAGAGGCGCCGTCGGAGGCGGCCAGGACCATCGGCCCGCCGCCCCCGACCGCCATCGTGCGCATGCCCTGGCCCGGTGCGGTGGCCGGGTCGACGGTCGCGCGGACGGTACCCGTCGCCGGATCGTTCCTGCTGGGTACGGCCTTGGTCGCGGAGCACTCGGGAAGGTCCGGGGTGGTCAGGAAGCACGCCGGGAGCATCTTGAGCTCCAGGCGGGAGGACCACTCGGTGCCGAACAGGTCCTTGAACTGCTTGTAGTCCAGCTGGACGTCCACGGGGGTGGCGCCGGCCGCCGGCGGTGTGACCTTGATGAGTGCGCCGTCGACGTTCGCCGCTTCGGTCGCGGTGCGGGTCTCGACCGCCACCGACCAGGTACCCGACGGAGCCGGCGGCGCCGGGTTGCTCTCGGTCGGCGAAGCCTTGCCGATGCTGACCGGCAGCGAGCCGGCCTGGACGAGCTGGTCCCCGCTCAGGGCAACGTTCACCGTGCCTGCGGCCGGCGGCGTGACCTTCGCGGGCTCGTACCCGGCCGGTGGTTGAGCCGGTGCTCCGGCCCAACCTTCGAGCTTGGCCGCCTCGACCTTGTCGAGCTTGGCCTTGAGGTCTTCTTGAAGGCCCGGCAACTGGACGCCTGTGCGGTCGCCCGGTGGTGCCGCCCAGGCCTGAACGGGCAGAAGAGATGCGACTAGCACCACGGATACGGTGATGCCGGTGCGCCCGGCCAGGCGCGCGCGCAGAGCGCGAGCCCGTCTGTTTCCGGGCAGGCGAAAACTGTCCGCCGAAAACGGCGATATGTTGGAACCCCCCACGCTCTGCCGTCACGGCAAGAGCGCACGCGCGGCAGGATACTGACAAATGGTCAGCCGATTCTCTGGTCCCAGAAGCCGAAAAAGCCACCATTCAATATCTGCATGTGGCCTTAATCACTTTATCATCAGCAAATAACGGGATGGATTTCCTGAAAGCCCCAAAAATGGGGCACTGCTGTGCGCTATCGGGGAGTGACGATCAGCTTCGGATGGCTCATGCTCAGCTCGCACGTCCATCGCGTGGGGAGCGAGCGGCAGGTGGGCCGCTCACGCCGCGGGGCGACGCCCAACCATCAGTGAGCACCGAGGGCTGCGGAGGCACGCGCCCGAGGGGGGAGTGAAAGAACCATGGCTGTGAGCGATCCCGTGGACGAAAGTCCCCCGACAGCCGAAGCGGTTGCACGGGGCCTTGCCCCGACCCGGCGTTGGTACAGACGGCGGAAGACCATGGGCGGACTGGCGGCTCTGCTCGCCGTGGCGGTGGCGGTCCCCGTCGGCGTGCAGCTGGGCGGGGGGGGGGGGGCAGAAGCCCACAACTTCACCGGACGGCGACGCGGGCGGCAGGGCGGTCGCCGTGCCCGAAGCTCGGAAGTCGGCGGCAGCGAGCGGCAAAGAGGTGGAGGTCACCGCTGAGCGCAGCGCCAACACCACCACCTGGGCGCTGCCCGACGGCACGTTCAAGAAGCGTGTCTCCAGTGCCGCGGTCCGCGCGTACGTGGGCGGCCAGTGGAAGCCGGTCGACACCCGTCTGGAGCGGGTGGATGGAGGCTATGCAGCCAAGGCGGTCAACGGCCGGGTCGTCTTCAGCGCCGGTTCCGCAAGTCAGGGCGGGGGCGAGGGGCGGGCCTCGCGCAGTACGGCGCGTGCTGCTGTGACTGCGGATGCGCCGGGGCAGGTGTGGAGCGAGCTGGTCCGCCTCAACACGAACGGTCACGAGATGGTCGTCAGCTGGCCCGGTGCACTGCCGGCGCCGGTGGTCGACGGGCCCAGGGCGCTGTACGAGAACATCCGGCCCGGCATCGACTTGCTGATGACCGCCCAGGACGGCGGCTACTCGCAATTGCTGGTGGTCAAGGACAGGCAAGCCGCCTCCGACCCGATGCTGCAGGAGCTGAACACCCGGCTGACCTCGCCCGACCTGACGTTCCAGCTGGACCCGGAATCGGGCGCCCTCAGCGCCCGCAACGCCAAGGGTGAGGAGATAGCCGGCTCGCCCTCCCCCCTGATGTGGGACTCGTCCGGCAAGGTCGCCGCCACCGATGGTGTCCCCGACGTGAAGCCCGGCCAGGCCGCAAAGGAGCATCCGACGCTCGGCCTGCCGGGCATCGCCGGGGCCGAGGGCGCCCACCTCGCGATGGCCAAGGCGTCCTTCGCCAACGGAACCCTGTCGCTGAGGTCGGACTCCACGCTCCTCAACGCTGCCGACACCGTCTATCCCGTGTTCGTGGACCCCTCCTTCAAGGGACACAAGCAGGCCTGGTCGCTGCTCTACGAGACGGCCGGCAGCTCCAGCTTCTACAACGGCCAGAACTACAACGCGAGCGGCACGAACGAAGCCCGGGTGGGATACGAATCCACCACTGGCGGCACGTCGCGGTCCGTTTTCAACTTCGACTTCGGCAGTGAGCTCCACGGGGCCGGCATCCGCTCGGCCAGTGTCCGCGCCCTGCAGACGTACTCGTGGTCGTGCGACCGCAAGGCCATGGACATCTACTCGACGCCGTACGTGACGTCGTCGAGCACGTGGAACAACACGACGGACTGGTGGGGCAAGAAGGTCGCCACCGAGACCGCGGGCTACGGATACAACAGCTCCTGCCCGGACAACTGGGTCGCGCCCGACATCACGGGCCTGGTCAAGGAGGCGGCCAACGGCCGCTGGAGCGCGCTCTCGCTGGGTTTCAAGGCACCGAACGAGTCGGACTCGTACTACTGGAAGAAGTTCATCGCCAACGGTGAGACCGCTCCGTACATCGAGATCGTCTACAACACCCCGCCCGACACCCCGGTCGCCGCGAACATGAGCACCTCACCCGGCGGCGCCTGCCTCACCAACGAGAACGGGGCGAGCATCGGCAAGACGAACGTGACCTTCCAGGTCAAGGGCACGGACCGCGACGGCAACCTCAAGGGTGTCCAGATCGAGGTGTGGGACGCGGCCAGCGGCCAGCACGTACACAACGAATGGCTCTCCCCCGACAGCGACGGCGTGGTCACCCGGGAAGTTCCCTGGGACAAGTTCACCTCGGGCAGGAAGTACTACTGGCTCTCGCGCACCTACGACTGGGACGGATGGGGCTCGCCCGGCAGCGGCCCCCTGGACTCCGGAGGCGGCGGTTGGTGCACCTTCACCGTCGACCACACAGCCCCGGCCTCTCCCGCCGTCAGCTCCGCCCACTTCCCCGCGCCCGGCCCCGACGCCACCGAGTGGAGCGTCAACCCGGCAGGCACGAAGGACCAGGTCATCGAGGTCCGCGGAAACGGCACGCCGGCCGCGGACATCCGCGAGTACCAGTGGAGCCTGAACCGCCCCCTCTACGACCAGAAGGCCGTCCCCGCCGACAACGACCTCGCGCAACTCAAGGTGCAGGCCGACATCGCGGGCCCCAACATGCTCTACGTCCGCGCGGTCAACAAGGCCGGGAACGTCTCGACTCCGACCGAGTACCTCTTCTACGTCCGACCGCGGGCAGGCATCGACAAGCCCGGCGACGTCACCGGCGACGGCTTCCCGGACCTCCTCGCCATCGACGCGGCAGGAAACCTGCGCACCTACGCAGGCGACCGGCAGGGCGACACCGACGCCTACATCCCCGGTGCCGTCGAGAACGGCAAGCCCGTCGCCAACGGCTACTGGAAGGACCCTGCCACCGGCAAGCCCGCGCTGATCGGGCACTCCACCGACTGGTTCCCCGGCGACGGCATCACCGACCTGATCGCCCGGATGCCCGACGGGAAGATGTACCTCTACCCGGGCACCGGCACCGGCCAGTTCGACGTCGGCCGCCGCACCGAAATGATCCTCCCGCTCAGCGCCCCCAACCCTGCCGCGCTCCGGCAGATCGTCGTGACCGAAGACGTCGACGGCGACGGGCTCGGGGACATGTTCGCACTCGACGACGACGGATTCTGGTTCTTCTCCGGCTACACCGGTTCCAGCTTCTCCTCCTACCGCAAGCTGGCCGCGGGCTGGGCCGCCCGCGACATCGTCGGAGTCCGCGACGTCTCCGGCGACAAGGTTCCCGACCTGCTGTTCCGCGACAACTCCAACGCCGACCGCACCCTCGCCCTGCGCAAGGGCAAGCCCGGCGCCAACGGCGGAGCCGACATCGCCTCGCTGCAGTCCGCGGCCAACTCCGACGGCGGCACCGACATCACCTACGCCACCAAGGGCTGGGGCAGGACCGCCTTCCCCCTGGTCCTCGGCACACCCGACGCGAACGGCGACGGGATCCCCGACATCTGGGGCGTGAACGCCGCGACCGGCCACCAGTACCTCTACGCAGGAGGCGCCACCGTCGTAGGCGGCGCCATCGGCCGCGACGAAGACGGCTGGAACAGCTTCCTCACCATCGGATAACCAACCCAGCCACCGCACCATGCACCCACACGGCGGGCGGGCCCCGCCAAACACCCCGCCGGCCGCCCGCGGGCGTGATGCGCCCCCCCCGCGCCGCCACCACCCC
>NZ_JBHXTC010000021.1:57923-106477 GCF_042677605.1 Streptomyces sp. NPDC127106
CTTACACCACCAGCCAACCCCCCCACCCCCCCCCCCCCCCGCCCCCGCCGGCGGCGGCGGGCCCCCCCCCCCCCCCCCCCCCCCCGCCTCTTGGCTTCATGCCGCAGCCGTTCGCGGACACACCCACCCGAGTGCGGGTGCCCCCAGGCCAGCCTGCTCATCGACCGCTTCGGGGTAACTGTGCACCGAAGTGGAGTTGTTGGCTCCGTCGGGTAACGGACCCCGTGTTCGGGGCCAAGATCATCGTGTGCAGAATGACCGGTATGTCGAATGCGAACACTCCGCGGGCGGCTACGCCCGACGATGCGTCAACCGTCAGCACCACTCTCGCCCGTGCCTTCGGCGACGACCCGATGATGCGCTGGTTCTTCCCCGACGGCGCCTCCCGCGAGGACGGGATGCGGCGCTACTTCGCCACCCTCTTCACCCGGCAGTACGGCCGCCACGGCGTCTGCGAGCTCACCGACGCGGCCGCCTCCTTCTGGGTGCCGCCGCACGCCCTCGACAAGGCCGTGCCCGACGCGGAGACCGTCGCGGAGCTCCAGGGCATCCTCGGTGACCGGGCCGGCCTGTTCCGGGACGCCGTCGAGGCGGCCGCCGCGGCCCCGCCCAAGGACCCCCACTGGTACCTGGCCGTCGTCGGCGCCGACCCCGCCGCCCAGGGCCAGGGCCACGGGGCCGCGCTGCTGCGCTCGGGCCTGGCCAAGGCCGACGCCGAGGGCATGCCGGTCGCCCTGGAGTCCTCCAAGCCGGAGAACATCCCGTTCTACGAGCACTTCGGCTTCGCCGTGGTCGCCGAGATGGAGCTCCCGGGCGGCGGCCCCGAGGTGTGGGCCATGTGGCGCACCCCGCGCCCCGACGCCGGCTAGCGGTCGCGGGCAGTCGGCAGTCGGGCGGCGGTAGTCGGGTCCATCCGGGCGGGGCGTCCGGGTCGTACGGCATGGCGCCGGGGGTCGTCGCGTCCCGCGTCGGATGCTGGGCCTCCCCCACCCCCGCCGCAGGAGAGGCCCGTGAGCGATACCGGTCGCCGGGGAAGCCCGGACACCCGCGCAGCCCCGGGGCCGGCGCCCGCCGGGGCGGGTGACGACCTCCCCGTCCCCGGGGTCATCGGCATCGGGCTCGCGGCGGTGCTCACGTTCGCCCTCGCCCAGGGCTCGTGGCAGTGGTTCGCCACCTTCATCGGGGTGACACTCCTCGCGATCATGCTCGCCTTCCAGCGGCGGGCGGCGTGGTCGCCGGACATCCGCTCGCCGTACATGCGCGGCCTGGTCGCGTACGCCCTGGTCGTCGGCCTGTGCGTGGCGATCGCGCTCGCCCCCGCGCTCCAGCGGCGGGCCTGGCTGTTCCCGATGCCGCAGACGCGAGGCAGCTGCGCGCTGGCCGGCCAGTACGCGGCCCTGCAGGCGGAGGCCGCGTTGGGGAACCTGGCCGGCGGCGACGCCGCGGCCCTGGCGTTCGCGCAGGCGGACCAGAGCCGCCAGGCCGTCGCCGACTGCCTGGCGGCCACGACGACCCTGTGGCTGCCCGTGTACGCCGTGGGGGTGGCCCTGCTGGTGGGCGCGGTGGCGTGGACCCGCGACCGCGCCCGGGCGGCCGCCGGTGCGGCTAGTGCCCGGCGCGAGGGGTCGGGTCCAGGATGACCAGGGGGATCACGCGGTCCGTGTGCTCCTGGTAGTCGTCGAACGCGGGCCACAGGGCCGCCAGGGCCGGCCAGTACACCTCGCGCTCGTCGGCCGTTGCCCGGCGGGCCACGGCCGGGCGGACCACCGGCCCCACCTGGACGCGGACCTCCGGGTGCGAGGCCAGGTTCCGGTACCAGGCCGGGTGCCGCCGGGCGCCCCAGCCGGCGGCCGCGACGACGAGGCGGTCCTCGTCCTCGGCGTAGATCAGCGGGGTGCGGGAGGTGCGGCCGGTGGCCCGGTTCAGGGTGGTGAGCAGGAGGGTGGGGACCCCGTGCCAGAGATGGCCGTCGATGCCACCCGTGCGCACGTAGTCGCGTACGTGGTCCCGGGCGAGTTCCGGCGCGGGGTCGGCGGGGTGGTCCCAGTCGACGGTGATCGTCTGCATGCTGCCTCCGAGTAACGACCCCCGGCCGCCTTAACGATCCTTCAGGCCGGTCGGACACGGTGCGTCACACCCATGGCGCAACGCCGGCGGTCCGGACCTCCGCCGGCGCCGGGATCGGGCCGCCGACCGGGGCCAGCCGTCCCGCCGATCCGTGTCGTACCGGGACATGCCGGACGCGGGTGGTGAGGATGGTCCGCGCCGGGGCGGTCGACGCCGTCGACGGAAGCCGACGGAAGCCGACGGAAGGGTGGTGGCCGAGATGGCGGAGGACCCGGCGGGCGCGCAGGGCGCCCAGGACGCGCGGGGCGCGCAGGACGGCGGGAACGCCGTCGAGCTCGGGGGCTACCAGCAGGAGCTGAAGCGGACCCTCGGCTCCTTCCAGGTGTTCGCGATCTCGTTCGCG
Source organism: Streptomyces sp. NPDC127106 (assembly GCF_042677605.1). Lineage (NCBI taxonomy): Bacteria > Bacillati > Actinomycetota > Actinomycetes > Kitasatosporales > Streptomycetaceae > Streptomyces > Streptomyces sp. NPDC127106. The sequence goes on from NZ_JBHXTC010000021.1 coordinate 60,394, forward strand.
TTCATCTCGGTCGCGGTCGGGATCTTCGCCACGTACGACGACGTCCTGCAGAACGCGGGGCCCGTCGGCATCTGGCTCTGGATCGTCGCGGCCGTCGGGCAGACGCTGGTGGCGCTGGTGGTCGCGCAGTTCGCGGCCCGCATCCCGCTCAGCGGCTCCTCCTACCAGTGGGCCTCGCGGCTGGCCAACCCGAAGATCGGCTGGGGGTTCGGCTGGCTGTCCTTCTGCTACCTGGCGGTCGCCGTGGTGGCGATCGCCAACGCGCTCGCCAGCCAGGCGTTCATGCCGCTCCTCGGCATGCGGCCGGACGAGGGCACGGCGCGGGTGATCACCCTGGTGGTGCTGTTCCTGCAGACCGTGATCGCCCTGGCCTCCACGCGCCTCGTCAGCCTCATCAACACGGCGGCCGTGGCGCTGGAGGTCACCCTGGTCGTGGTGGTGGCGATCGCGCTCGTCCTCGCCGTCGTGATCACGGGCGACGGTGCGGCCGGCAACCTCGTCTCGCGCGGTGTCGCCGAGGACGCGCCCGGCTACTTCGCGATCGGCGGCGGGCTGATGATCGCGATGATCATGGGTCTCGCCACCCTCGTCGGCTTCGACTCGGCGGCGAACCTGGCCGAGGAGGCCAAGGACCCCTACCGCACCGTCCCCCGGGCGATCGTGGGATCGGTGGTCGCGGCCGGGGTGCTCGGCATGCTGTTCCTGATCACGCTCACCGTCGCGATCGACGACATCCCGAAGGTCACCGAGAGCGGGTCGCCGGTCGCGGCGATCCTGCGGGTCCAGCTCGGACCGGCGACGGAGAAGGTGCTGCTGGTCGCGATCACGATCGCGTTCTTCGGCGCCGGGATCGTGGCGATGGTCGCCTGCGCGCGGCTCGTCTTCGCGATGGCGCGCGACGGGCGCTTCCCCGCGCACCGGCTGATGCGGCGGGTCGGCCCGCGCACGCACACGCCGGTCCCGGCCACGGTCCTGATCTTCGTCCTCGGAGTGGTCCTGATGATCGTGCTGCCCGGTGCCGCCCTGTTGGAGCTGATCACGGCGTCGACGATCCTCCCGGCGCTCACCTACGCCGCCACGATCGTCCTGTACCTGTCGGTGCGGGGACGGCTGGGGCGGAAGGAGGGGGCGTTCGACCTCGGGCGGTTCGAGCTGCCGGTCGCCGTCTGCGCGCTGGTGTGGACGGTGATCGCGCTGTTCGTGCTCGTGGCACCCCGGGAGGCGCTGGTCTCCGTCGTGATCGTCGTCGGTCTGCTGATCGCGGGCGGGGTCTTCTTCCTGATCATGCTGAAGTACGACCGCCAGGCCCTCGAATCCGAACCGGGCCGCCTCCCGGTCTGACCGGCCCCCGCCGTCCCGCCGTCCCGCCGTCCCCGCCCGGCCGGTGGCCTGGTGCCGGCCTGCGGTGGTGCCGGCCAGCGGTGGTCACCCGGCCGGCCGGGCCAAGGGCAGGGCTTGGCCCCGGCCGGAGGGGTCCGGCCGGGGCCGACCGCAGCCTTCGTACGCGCCCCGTTACGGGAGGAAGCGCTCGATGACCGCCTTGCCCTCCTTCTCGATCAGCTTCCGGGCCTTCTCGACCCGCTCCGGAGTCGGGTCGGCGCCCGTCGCCATGACGAGGTCCTCGGGGTCGTACGCGCCCTCCCCGCCGGTGTTGAGCCTGACCGGCCGGGACGCGGCCTGGGGCTGCTGGTCCGATTCAGATCCCATCGGTGCCTCCATTGCAGTGCCCTGCGTGGTTGCCCCCATCCTCCGGCCGCGGAGTCATGAACGCACTTCGGCGGGCCGCCGGCCGCCCCCCGGCGCTACACGACGAGTGCCGCCACCCCCGTCGCCGCGACGATCGCCCCGCAGACCACCAGGTTGACCAACCGGTGCTCCCAGAACACGGCGACGAACTCGCGGATGGTGGCGCTCGGCCAGAAGTAGCGGGCCGTCGGGGAGCCCACGACCTGCCCGTTCACCCCGGCCTTGCGGGCGGTCATGGCGGCGCGGAAGGCGTGGAAGTTGTTGGTGACGACCACGCACCGGTAGTCCGGCCCGGTCTCCTCCTCCATCACCGCCCGGCTGAAGGCGAGGTTCTCGTCCGTCGTCCGGGACCGGTCCTCCAGCCGGACCAGCTGCTCCGCCACGCCCTGCGCGATCAGCCAGTCGGCCATCGCCCGCGCCTCCGCCAGCTTCTCGTCCGGGCCCCGACCTCCCGAGACCAGCAGCAGCGGCACCTTCCCGCCCCGCGCCGCCTGCGAGGCCTGGATCCGCCGGCCCTTCTCCAGGCGGGAGGCCAGCAGCGGGGGCACCCGCTCGCCGCCGATCAGCCCGGAGCCCAGCACCACCACGTAGTCCACCTCGCTGCGCACATGGGTCCGCCCGTACAGGAAGGCGTACGCGAGGAAGCACGCGAAGAGGAAGGACACGTAGCCGACGAGCAGCACCAGCCCGCCGACGGCCGCGTCCATGGCCGGCGAGCCCCGGTCGCCGGTGTAGGCGATCAGCGCGATCAGCCCGAAGATGCCCAGCCCGGCGGCCAGCGACAGCAGGTTGGCGGGGCGGCGGCCTTCCTTGCGGAGCATGGTGATGCCGTTGCGCACGAGGAACACGCCGAGCGCGAGCGTGCCCAGGGCCGGCACCAGCAGGACCAGGGCCACCGCGGTGATCGCGAGCACCGGCGGCAGCGACGGGATCAGGAACAGCACCCCGATCGAGGCCCATATGAGGGTCAGCCCCAGCAGGACGGCATTGCGGAAGCGCCGGCGGTCCTTCCACATGCTCGCCAGGAACAGCAGCAGCAGGACAGCGGCCGGCGCAAAAGCGATCATGCGTTCAGCCTAGGGGCGGACCGCCCCGTACAGATCAGCCCCGAGGAGGACCCGCCCCGGGGGACGGCCCGCCCCGAGGAGGAGACGCCGCACGGAACGGACACGACGCACGGAACGGAGACGCCGCACGGAACGGCCCGCCCCGGGCGGGGACGTCGTCCTCAGCGCCCCCGGTACGGCGTGCGGCGGACCGCCCGTCCCGCGAGGACGTCCGTGCGGCGGCCGTCCCGCATGACGAAGCGGCCGTCGACCAGCACGTACGGGATCCCGGCCGGCAGGGCCCGCGGGCTGTCGTACGTGGCCCCGGCCGCGACCGTCTCCGGGTCGAACAGGACCAGGTCGGCGCGGTGTCCCACCCGTACGAGCCCCCGGTCCGGCAGCCGCAGCCGGGCCGCCGGCCGGCCCGCCAGGTGTGCCACGCACTCCTCCAGCGTCAGCACGCCCAGCTCGCGCACGTACCGGCCGAGGTAGTGCGGGAAGGTGCCGTACGCCCGCGGGTGCGGCTTCGCGCCCTGCAGGATGCCGTCGGAGCCGCCGGTGTGCACCGGATGCCGCATGATCGCCCGGACGTTGTCCTCGTGGCCGACGTGCTGGAGTACGGTCGGCCCCAGCCGGTCGGCCAGCAGCAGCCGCCGGGCCTCCTCCCAGCCGCGCAGCCGCCGGCCCACCCACCCGCCGTGCGCCGGGTCCGCGGTCCCCGACACCTCGACCGCCGGCCAGTCCACCGGCACGCCGTGGCAGCCGTCCGACCCGGTCACCTCCAGGGCGTGCCGGATCCGCTCGGCGGTCGCGTCGTCCCGCAGCCGGGCCAGCAGCGCCCCGGGGCCGCCCTCGCCGGCCCAGCCCGGCAGCAGCGCGGCGAGGGTGGTGCAGCCGGGCGTGTACGGGTAGCTGTCCAGGGTGATGTCGGCGCCCGCCGCCAGCGCCCCGTCCAGCAGGGCGAGGAGCTCGGGGGCCCGGCCCGCGTTCTCCGGGAAGTTCAAGGTGGCGTGGGCCAGGTGCAGCGCGCAGCCGGTGTCCCGGGCCAGGGCGATCATCTCGGCGTACGCGGCGAGCGCGCCGCGGCCGTAACTGCGGTGGTGCGGGCAGTGGTAGCCGCCGTACGCGGCGACGACGCGGCACAGCGCGGCCAGTTCGCCGCCGGTCGCGTACGTGCCCGGCGGGTAGGTCAGCCCGGAGGACATGCCGACGGCGCCCTGCGCGAGGCCCTCGGCGACGAGGGCCCGCATCCGGTCCAGCTCGGCGGGGGTCGCGGGCCGGTCGGCCCAGCCGACGGCGTACGCGCGGACGGTGCCCTGCGGGACGAGGTAGGCGGCGTTGACGGCCGTGCCGGTGCGGTCGATCCGGTCGAGGTAGCCGCCGACCGTGCGCCAGGTGAAGTCGCCGTCCTCGCCCGGGCCGTTCCAGCCGGTGACGGCCGCCCGGACGTCGGCCAGGGTCCGGTCGTCGACGGGCGCGTACGACAGCCCGTCCTGGCCGAGGACCTCCAGGGTGATCCCCTGGGCGGCCTTGGCGCTGTGGTCCGGGTCGCGCAGCAGGGCCAGGTCGCTGTGGGCGTGCATGTCGGTGAACCCGGGGGCCAGGGCCAGCCCGTGTGCGTCGAGGACCGCTCGCCCGCCGGACCGGATCCGGCCGATCTCGGCGATGCGGCCGGCGCGGAGGCCGACGTCGGCGCGGTAGGAGGGCCCGCCCGTGCCGTCGACGACGCGGGCCCCCCGGATCACCAGGTCCATCAGCGGCCCCCCGGGGCCTCGGACGGGGACGGGGACGGGGACGGGGACGGGTCAGAAGAAGGTGCGCACGAACTCCGTGACCGTGCCGTCCGCCTGGACGACCGGGATCAGCGGCCACTTCTCGAAGATGGTGCACGGGTGGGACATGCCCAGTGCCACCCAGTCGCCCACCTCGACGGCGTCCGCGGAGTCGGTCTCCAGCCAGGCGTGCTGGTCGGACAGCTTCACCACCCGCACCCCGGCGGCGGGCCGTTCCTCGCCGGTCAGGGCGTCGCGGACCAGCTCGGCCGCGGGCAGGCCCAGGTCGTAGGCGATGTCGCGCTTGCCCGCGTTGACGAACGCCTGGGTGGGGGACGGCCGGGAGACGACCTGGGTCCACAGCCGGAAGGCGGGCCGCAGGCCGCCCTCCTGCGGTACGCGGTTGAACGGGGTCAGGCGGGTGTACCAGCCGTGGTCGTGGGAGACGTACGCCCCGGAGCGCAGCAGCCGCAGCACCGGCCGGGACAGCTCCGGCAGCTCGGCGAAGACGTCGGCGACGGCGTCGAACCAGGAGGAGCCGCCCGCGCTGACGACGATCTCCTCCAGGTCGGGGGCGAACCGCCCGGCCTTGTCGAAGTCGACGGCCAGCGCGGTGAGCCGGCGCAGCCAGGCGTGCACCGATTCCGGGTTCGCGTCGGGCACCTCCGCCTCGTACCCGGCGACGCCGACCAGGCGCAGGGATGCGGCGTCGGCGACCGCGTCGGCGACGGCCCGGCAGTCCTCCTCGGTCCGCGCTCCGGTACGGGCCCCCTCGCCCGCGCCGAGTTCGACGACGACGTCGACCACGGCCGCCCGGCCGCGCAGGGCCCGGTCCATGAGGTGGACGCCGCGCACGGAGTCCACGTAGCAGACGAACCGGAAGTCGGGGTCGGAGGCGAGCTCCTCGGCGACCCAGTGCAGGGCGGCCGGGTCGACGAGCTCGTTCGCCAGGAAGATCCGGCGGATCCCGAAGGCCCGGTAGACGCGGGCCTGGTGGGGCATGGCCGCGGTGATGCCCCAGGCGCCGTGCTCCAGCTGCCGCTCGAACAGCTGCGGGGCCATGCAGGTCTTGCCGTGCGGGGCGAAGGCCAGGTGGTGGCGGGAGGCGTACTCGCCGAGCGCGGTGAGGTTGTGCTCCAGCGCCTCGGCGTCGAGGGTCAGGACCGGGGTGGTGAACCCGCCGGTGAACAGGTTCCGTTGCTGCTCCGCGAGTCCGCCGACGGTCAGGGCGACCCGTTCGGCGTCCGGGGGCAGGCCCTTGAAGCGGTGGTCGACGAGCTCGTCGGCGAGCCCCCGGACTGCGTCGTTGCTGCCCATGCGGATCCTCCTCGCGTTGCACGCTCTGCAACGTTTGTTACGGGTAGTACCGCCTGCTGTCTAACATCCCGGGCGGCGACGGGTCCACCGGGACCGGGACCGGGATCGGGATCGTGACCGGAATCGGGACGGCCGCCGCCCGCAGCGGGAACGGGGCGCCCCCTGTCGGCGGGGGCGCCCCGGGATCACGTGCGCGGACGGAGCGCTAGGCGGCGCAGTACTGCGCCTCCTTGCCGATGGAGCGGTACATGCAGTCCGCGTTCTCCAGGAGTTGGAGCACCGCGTCCTTGTTGCGCGCCGTCTCCCGGTCGATCACCTCGTCCGGCGGGTAGAAGCCGCCGCCGCCCGACTCCGGGTACATCTCGAAGGTGTAGCCGAAGATCTTCTGGTCGCCCCACAGCCAGTCGTCGATGGTGCCGTCCGTGATGTACAGGTCGCTGGACTGCTCCGGGGTGTAGCCGTTGCTGCTCGCCATGCGCGTGCCGATGGTCTTGAACACGGCGAGGTCGTCCGCGGTCAGGCCGGGGGCGGTGTCGTTGTACGTCCACCCGTACGGCCACAGCACCAGCTCGCTGTAGGTGTGGAAGTCGATGGCGGCCTTGATCTGCTGCTTTCCGCCGACGATGCGGCTGCGGACGAAGTTCGCGACGGCCTTGACCTCGGGCGTCGACTCCGCGGCCGGGCCGCGGTAGGTCTCGGAGCCCTTGCTGCTGCTGGAGCCGCCGCAGCAGCCCCACTTGTAGTTCCAGTTGCGGTTCTCGTCCGTGCCGACGTAGGAGGAGCCGGAGTTCGGCTGCCGGTTCTTGCGCCAGGAGCGGTAGGAGCCGGTGGCGATGTCGTACTCGCCGCCGTCCGGGTTGAGGTCGGGGATGATCCAGATCTCCCGGGAGTTGACCGCGTTGGTGACGCGGGCGTCGCTGCCGTAGCCGGCGCCGAACTCCTTGAGCAGGTAGAGCGCCATCTCGACGGTCAGGTGCTCGCGGGCGTGCTGGTGGTGCGTGAAGAGGACCTCGGGCTCGTTCTCGTCGGTCGCCACGTTGTCGCTGATCTTGATGGCGACGAGGTCCCGGCCCTGGTACGACTTCCCGATCACCCGCTTGCTCATGATCGAGGGGTACTGGGCGACGCGCTGGTCGATCTCGGTGCTCATCTCGGCGTAGTTGTGGTACCTGGAGTCCGCGGACGGGAAGTCCATCGGGCTCGCCTTCACGCCCCGCTCGGACCGGTCCGGCGGGCCGGGCAGCGGGGTGAGGGTGTGGCCGAGTGCGCGCAGGGCCCTGGCCTGCATGGTGTCGGCGCTGACGACGACCGAGCGGGCGTCGACCTCGTCGATGGAGACGCCCGTGCGGAGCAGTGCGGTGCGCTCCTGTGGGGTGGCCGGGCCCTTGATCTCGTACTGGACGACGGCCTCGTCCTGGGTGGCGGTGGACGGTGCGGGCGGTGGGGCCGCCGTGGCGCTCATGCCGTAGGCGGGTGCGCCGAGCGCGAGAGCGAGCAGGGCCGCCGTGACGGCGGCCCTGCGTCGGGTGTGGAGCCGCATGCGTTCTCCTGGGTGGGGAGTGTGGGGGTAGCCGTGCGGACGCGCACAGCGTGCTCTTATGGCATGTCCCGGTCAAGGGCCCGGATTCGGCCAGATCCCGTGCCACCCCCACAGGTACCGCCTACGGCAGACCGTGGACCTTCGGACCCACCGCGTTCGACCAAGCACCACCCGCCTTGGCGTCCCAGTTGGTCGACCAGGTCATCGCGCCGCGCAGTCCCGGGTAGGTCTTCGACGGTTTGAAGGACCCGCAGTTCGCGCCCCTGGTCAGACAGTCGAGCGCGTTGTTGACGACGGTCGGGGAGACGTACCCGCTGCCCGCCCCGCTCGGCGAGGCCGGCACGCCGATGCCCACCTGCGAGGGGTCGAGGCCGCCCTCCAGCTGGATGCAGGCCAGCGCGGTGAGGAAGTCCACCGAGCCCTGGGAGTAGACCTTGCCGTCGCAGCCGTTCATCGACCCGCTGTTGTAGTACTGCATGTTGACGACGGTGAGGATGTCCTTGACGTTCAGCGCGGTCCGGAAGTAGCTGCCGGACGTGGACTGCATGTCGATGGTCTGCGGGGCCATCGTGAGGACGAGCGAGGGGCCGGCCTTGGCGGACAGGGCGCGCAGGGCCTGCGTCATGTAGGTGGGGTTGAGGCCGTTCTCCAGGTCGATGTCGATCCCGTTGAAGCCGTACTCCTGCATGAGCGCGTACGCCGAGTTCGCCAGGTTGGCGGCCGAGGCCGCGTCATTGACGGTGATCGTGCCCTTCTCGCCGCCGATGGAGAGGATGACGGACGTGCCGGCCGCCTTCTTCGCGGCGATGTCCGCCTTGAACTGCGCCGGCGTGTAGCCGCCGAGTCCGGCCGAATCGAGGGTGAAGGCGATCGCGCCCGGCGTGGCGGTGGCGTCGGCGAAGGAGACGGCGATGATGTCGTACTGCGCGGAGACGTCGGAGATCCGCTGCACCGTCGCGCCGTTGTCGAAGTTCTGCCAGTAGCCGGTCAGGGCGTGCCGGGGGACCGCCGGGTTCGGGTTCGGGCCGCCGCCCCCGGTCGTGGTGCCGGTCACCGACGCCGACCGGGGGCCCTCGCCCGCCGCGTTGTACGCGCTCACCTGGAAGGAGTACGAGGTGGAAGGCGCGAGCCCGGTGATCCGGGCCGGGGGAGCGTCGGCCGTCTGGACGCGGACGCCGTCCCGGTAGACGTGGTAGCCGCTCGCCCCGCTGACCGCGTCCCACGAAAGGGTCAGTGCGTCCTGGCCCTGGCCGGAAACGGCGGCGCCGGCCGGGGTGCCGGGCAGCGACGGACCGGGATCGGTCGGGCCGCCGCCGTCCGGGCCGACGACGCCGAACTCGTCGACGGTGTAGGCCGGCTGGCCGTACCAGCCGTGCGTCCAGACGGTGACCCGGGTGGTGGCCGGGCCCGTGGTGAAGGTCGTCGACAGCTTCTGCCAGCCGCCGCCCGAGCCGGGGGTCCAGGTGGACACGTCCCGGGTGCCGGTCCCGGTCGCGCCGAGGTACACGTACGAGCCCTGGACCTGCGTACTGAGCGTGTACGTCGAGTTCGGCTTGACCGTGACGGTCTGACTGCACTTCGCGTTGTCCTGGCCCGACGGCGCGGCCCGCAGGGCGGCCGTTCCGGAATGGACCGGCGAGGAGGTGACGGCCCCGCTGCCGGAGCTGCAGCTCCAGTGCGCGAGCCCGGACTCGAAGCCTCCGTTGCGGACGACGTCGACGTCGGCGGCCTGCGCCGGGCCGGCGGTGAGGGCGCTCAGGCCGCCTGCGGTGAGGGTCGCGGCGCCCAGGAGGGCGAGGGAGCGTATGCGGTTCACGTGGTCTCCGTGGGGGAGGAAGGGAGGTGAACGGGGGTGGGGAAGGGGTGGTGCGGAAGGCGGGGCAGCGGGTGGGGGAGCGGATGGGGAAGGGCCCGGGGAGCGAAGCGGGGGATCCCGCACTCAAGCTGGTCCAGACCAATCCTGGTGTCAAGGGTCTTTGCGAAGTGGCTTGAACTGATCGGCCGTCCGATCCCGGTTGTCCGGGTTTCCCGCCACCTGTGACATGTGCTCGTGGCACGGGAATTTCCAAGGCCCTGCCCTGCCAGGGGCGACGCGGATATGGTTCTGCGGCAAGGGGGGCAGCACGTCGGCCGTTTGCGGTCGCGCAGGGTGTGCGCGTACGCGGCGGCCGTGTGGGCTGCTGCGCGTGCATGGGGTGAACAGGGGGGTTCGCGTGCCGATCGCCATTGCCGTCACCAGCGCCGATCTGGTGCTGCCGGCCCCTGACCGGCACACCCCGACGGCCGCCGTCCTCCGCCCGCCGGGACAACTCGACCTCGAAGGCACCCTCGTCGAGGTGAGCACCCTGCTGGAGCACCACAGCCATGTCCTGGCCGTCGTACCGACCTGGCTGCCGCCCGCCACCGTCCGGCGGCTGCACACCGTACGGGCCATCCTCGAAACCGACCGGATCGCCCTCCTCGACGTCGACCTGCCGCCGCTCGGCACCGCCCTGCTGGTACGCCAGCTGCGGCAGCTCAGCATCTGCGACTTCAGCCCCGGCGTCATCGCCGCGGCCGCCCGCCTGCTGTCCCACTACATCCACGCCGGCGCCCTGCTCGGCTCGGTCGCCCGGCTCGACCGGATCCCCGTCGGGCTCAAGGCGCACGCCCGGTCCTGGTCGCCCGGGGCCCAGTTCGCCGTCCTGGCCCACCCGACACCGCACCTGGCGCGCCTCGGAACCGCGGGGCCGGCGGCGGGGGCGGGGGCCGGTGGATCCGGGGCCGGGGTGGAGCGGCGCGGGGGACGCGGCCGGCGGGGACGCGGGGCGCACGGCGCCCCTACCGGGGACGGGGGCGCGGGCGGCGGCGTCCTGCCCCCCGGGCCGGCGTACGCCACCCAGCTCACCTTTGCCCGCGGCCAGCTCGCCTCCGACTGGGTGACGGCCGAACTCGCCCCCGCCTGGCAGGTGCAGGGCGTGATGGAGAACCCGCTGCCCGCCGACTCCGCCGCCTGGTGGGCCACGCCGAAGCTCGTCGAGTTCGCCGCGGGCATCCCCGACCTGCCCGTCCTCTACCAACTGGTCGCCTCCGTCCGCCGCGACGAGTGCCGCTGGTGCGGCCTCGAACTCATCGGCGACCGGTGCGGCTTCTGCGCCGCCCCGCTGAACCCCCCGCAGCCGGCCGCACCGCCGCCGCCGGCCGCCGAGGCCGCGGGTGGCTCCCGCGCCCGGTCCAGACACTGACCCGACCACCCCGAACGAACGAAGAACGGCGAGGTAGTACGGCACATGAACTCACGCCAGCGCCGCGGCGTCATCCTGCTGCTCCTGTCGGTCCTGTGCGCCCTCGCGGCGTTCGGCGGGGTCCTCGTGGTGATCGGCGACGTCAACTCCAAGGTCGGGTCCGAGGTCGTCGCCTACCGGGCCAAGGCCGATATCGCCCCCTACAGCCCGCTGTCGGCCGGACAGTTCGAGGAGGTCAGCATCCCCCGGCGGTGGCTGTCCGAGACGGCCGTCACCGACCTCGGCGGACTCAAGGACAAGATCGCCCTGACCACCCTGAAGAAGGGCTCGCTGCTCCAGGCCGACATGTACGTCGACAAGCCGCAGCTCCAGCCCGGCGAGCAGGAGATCGCCATCATGATCGACGCGGCGACGGGCGTGGCCGGGAAGATCCACTCGGGGGCGAAGGTCAACATCATCGCCACCTTCAAGGGCGCCAAGGAGTCCGACCCGTCCCGGTCCGTGATCATCGTGGCCAACGCGCGCGTCATCAACGTCGGCAAGCTCACCGCCCTCGACAAGGACAGCGACCGCAAGGGCCCCGCCGAGGCCGTCCCGATCACCTTCGCCCTGAACACCAAGGACACCCAGCGCGTCGCCTACGCCGAGTCCTTCGCGGAGCACGTGCGCCTGGCCCTGGTGGCCCCCGGCACCGACTCCGCGCCCAGCGCGGCCGACCGCACGTACACCCTCGACGGGGACAAGTGAGGCCCGGATGACCACCCGAATCCTCCCCGCGGCCGGCGACCCGGACGCCGCCCGTGCCATCACCACCCTCCTCAGCCAGCTCCCGGCCGCCGAACCGGCCGCCCCCGTCCCCGACTCCGCCTCCCTCCTCGACACCCTGGGCCGGCTGGCCGCCGACTCCGTCGACGAACTGCCCGAGGTCGTCCTCGTCCACGAGCGGATCGGCCCGGTGCCCGCCCTCGACCTCGTCCGCGAGGTCGCCCTCCGCTTCCCCGCGGTGGGGGTCGTGCTGTTGTCGTCGGACACCGGCCCGGCGCTCTTCTCCGCCGCCATGGACTCCGGCGCCCGCGGCCTGATCGGGCTGCCGCCCTCGTACGAGGAGCTCGCCGCCCGCGTCCAGGCCGCCGCCCAGTGGGCCGCGGGCGTACGCCGCCACCTGGGCCGGCCCGCCGAGGCGCCGACCGGGCCCGGCGGCCGCGTGGTCACCGTCGCCGGGGCCAAGGGCGGGGTCGGCACCACCTTCGCGGCGGTGCAGTTCGCGCTGGCCGCGGCCGCGGCCGGGCGGCGCACCGCCCTGGTCGACATGGACCTCCAGGCCGGGGACGTCGGCTCCTACCTCGACGTGCAGTTCCGGCGCTCCATCGCCGACCTCGCCGGCATCCAGGACATCTCCCCGCGCGTCCTCCAGGACGCCGTCTACGACGACCGCACCGGCCTCGCCCTCCTCCTCGCCCCGGCGGACGGCGAGCGCGGCGAGGAGGTCGACGACCGGGCCGCCCGACACGTCGTCGCCGCCCTGCGCAGCCGCTACGAGCTCGTCGTCATCGACTGCGGCACCAACGTGACCGGCGCCAACGCGGCCGCGGTGGAAGGGGCCGACGTGGCGGTCCTCGTCACCACCCCGGACGTGGTGTCCGTCCGGGCGGCCAAGCGGATGGTCCGCATGTGGGAGCGGCTCCAGGTCCGCAAGGCCGAGGACACGGCGGTGGTGGTCAACCGCTGGAGCAAGCACACCGAGATCCAGCCGGCGCTGATCGAGAAGATCACCAAGACGCGGGTGGTGCGGACACCGGTGCCGGCCGCGTTCAAGGAGCTCCAGGCGGTGGTGGACGCGGGCCGCGTCCAGGACCTCGACAACCGCTCCAGCGTCAAGCAGGCCCTGTGGACGGTCGCAGCCGAACTCGGCCTCCTCACGGCCCCGGCCGCCGCCCCGGAGGCCCCGACGGCCGCCGCCGCGCTGGCCGCCGCGGGGACGACCCCCGCGGCCGCCCCCGGAGCGGCCCTCGCGGTCCGCACCCCCGGCCCCGTGGCCCGCCTGCGCCGCGGCGCGGGCGACCGCGGCGCCCTGGGCCCCTGGCTCCGCCGAGGCCGGGAGCACTGACATGCCCACTCCCAGCCCCGCTCCGGGTACCCGCCCCGCCGCCCGCGGCCGCCGCTCCGGCGGCGACCGCGGCCAGGTGGCCGTCGAGTTCGTCGGCATGGTCCCGCTGATCCTGCTGCTCGTCGCGGCGGTCTGGGAGTGCGTCCTGATCGGCTACGCCTTCTCCCTGGCGGGCAACGCGGCGGACGAAGCGGCGCGCGCGGGAGCGGTCAAGGGCGACGGGGCGTGCGCGGCCGCCGCCGCGGAGCACATCGGTAGCGCCTGGGGCATGAAACCGACCTGCGGCCGGGAGGGCTCGCTCTACAAGGCCGTCGTCGAGCTCAGGATCCCGGTGCTCCACCCGTCGCTGAACTTCGGGTCCATCACCGGCGAGGCCGGTGCGGCCATGGAGAGGGAGGAGGACTGACATGACGGGCCACCCCCACACCGGGCCCGGCACCGCCTCCCGCGGCGACCGCGGGCAGGTGGCGCTGGAGTACATCGGGTTCATCCCGATCCTGCTGTTCGTCGCGCTCTGCGGGATCCAGCTCGGCTGGGTCGCGTACGTGCACGAGCAGGCCGACACGGCGGCGCGGACCGCGGCCCGGGTGGAGGCCCGCAAGCCCGGGGCCGGCACGGCCGCCGGCCGGTCCGCGATCCGCTCCGGCCTCGCCGCGGACGTCCGCGTGGCGTCGAGCGGCGACGCGGTCACGGCCACCGTCACCATCACGGTGAAGTCCATCGTGCCCGGCCTGTCCCTCGACCCGGCCACGGCCACGGCCGTCATGCCCAACGACGATCCCGACCCCGACCCGAAGGGACCCTGACCATGAGCCTGCGTTCCCGGGTCGCCACCCCGGACGACCGGCACGGCCCGCGCGAGGACGGCCTGCTCGTCTCCTCCTACCGCGCCAAGCTGCTGGAGGAGATCGACCTCGCCGAGATGTCCGCGCTCAGCCCCGCCGAGCGGCGGACCCGGCTGGAGCGCGTGCTCGGGCACATCATCAGCCGTGAGGGCCCCGTCCTCTCCACCGCCGAGCGGGCCCAGCTCATCCGCCGCGTCGTCGACGAAGCCCTCGGCCTCGGCGTGCTCGAACCCCTTCTCGAAGACCCCTCGATCTCCGAGATCATGGTCAACGGCCCGGACCAGATCTTCGTGGAGCGCGCCGGCCGCGTCGAGCAGCTCCCCCTCCGCTTCGCCTCGCACGAGCAGCTCATGCAGACCATCGAGCGGATCGTCTCCACCGTCAACCGCCGCGTGGACGAGGCCAATCCGATGGTGGACGCCCGCCTGCCCAGCGGCGAGCGCGTCAACGTCATCATCCCGCCGCTCTCCCTCACCGGCGCGACGCTCACGATCCGCCGCTTCCCGCGCGCCTTCACCCTCCACGAGATGATCGCGCTCGGTTCGCTCGACGAGCAGATGCTCCTGCTGCTGTCGGGCCTGGTCCAGTCGAAGATGAACGTGATTGTCTCCGGGGCCACCGGCACCGGCAAGACCACCCTTCTCAACGCCCTCTCCGGCCTCATCCCGGGGGGCGAGCGGATCATCACCATCGAGGACTCCGCCGAGCTCCAGCTCCAGCAGGCCCACGTCATCCGCCTCGAATCCCGCCCGGCGAACGTGGAGGGCAAGGGCCAGATCACCATCCGCGACCTCGTGCGCAACTCCCTGCGCATGCGCCCCGACCGCATCATCGTCGGCGAGGTCCGCGGCGGCGAGACCCTCGACATGCTCCAGGCCATGTCCACCGGCCACGACGGCTCCCTCGCCACCGTCCACGCCAACAGCGCCGAGGACGCCCTCATGCGCCTGCAGACCCTCGCCTCGATGTCCGAGGTGGAGGTCCCCTTCGAAGCCCTCCAGGACCAGATCAACAGCGCGGTGAACGTGGTCGTCCAACTGACCCGGTTCGGCGACGGCTCCCGCCGCGTCACCGAGATCGCCATTCTCGACTCCCACGGCCGCGAACCCTTCCGCATCACCACCGTCTGCCGCTTCGCGGCCCAGCCGATGGCCGCCGACGGCCGCGTCCACGGCTGGTTCGAGTACCACCCGCTGCCGCGCCGCATCGCCGAGCGCCTCTACATGAACAACCAGCCGATCCCGCAGGCGTTCGGGGTCGCCACGTCGGACGACCAGCTCGCCACCCGCATCACCCGGACCGCCCCGTGAACCCACTCGTCCTCCTCACCCTCGGCGCCACCCTGCTGGCCTGCGTCCTCGTCATCGCGGGCGCACACGTGTACATGGCCGGCCGGGCCCAGCGCGCCGCCCTCATCGAACGCCTCGCCGCAGAAGGCGCCCCCGAACCACCCGGCCGCAGACGCCGCTTCACCGCCGTGGACCGCCGGCTGCGCACGACCGCACTCGGCAAGCGGATCGAGGTGAAGCTGGCCGTGACCGGCCTCGACCTCACCCCGGGCGAGTTCTTCGTCTACATGCTCATGTCGGTCGCCGGGATATGGCTGGTCGCCGCCAGCTTCCTCGCCCCGTTCTTCGGCCCGGTCGCCGGCCTGATCGGCCTGTGGGCGGCGGACGCCTTCCTCAACTGGCAGCGGGCGCGCCGCACCGAGCGGTTCATCAACCAGCTCCCCGAGCTCGCCCGCATCCTCGCCAACGCCACCCAGGCCGGCCTGGCCCTGCGCACGGCCATCGCCATCGCGGCGGAGGAGCTGGAGGCCCCGGCGGGCGAGGAGCTCTCCCGGGTGGCCGACCGGCTCGCCGTCGGCCACTCCATCGAGGAGTCCCTCGGCGAGATCGCCGAACGGCTCCCCTCCCGCGAACTCGTCGTCCTCGTCTCCACCCTCGTCCTGTCCGCGCGGGCGGGCGGCGCGCTCGTCGGCTCCCTGCGCAACCTGACGGTCACCCTGGAGCAGCGCAAGGAGACGCGGCGCGAGATCCGCACCCAGCTGTCCCAGGTGACGGTGACCGCCTACCTGGTGCCGGCGATCGGGCTCGGCTCGCTACTGCTGGTGAACCTGATGATGCCGGGCGCCCTGGACCGGATGACCGGCGCGTTCCTCGGCCAGAGCGCGGTGCTCGTCGCGATCGGGCTGTTCACGCTCGGCTTCGTGCTGATCCGCCGCCTGTCGAAGATCGACGTGTGAGGGGCGGACGACGACGTGATCGCGATCCAGCTGGCCCTGGGCCTGGCCCTGTTCCTGGGCCTGTCCGTCCTCGGCATCTTCCACGGCATCCGCCTCTACCGCGCCGAGACCAAACTCCCGTCCGACCTGGCCCTCGCCCTGGAGGTCGGCGCCACCCGCACCACCGCCGTCGGCTCCGCCGTCGACCGGCTCGGCATCCGCTGGGCCCCGCTCGTGCTGCGGCTGATGGGCCCGGAGCGGGTGGCGCGCAAACGCCGCCAGATCGACGCGGCCGGCAACCCGTCCGGCCTCACCATCGACCGCTACGCCGCCCGGCGCGCCGTGTACGGCTTCCTCGGCGCCCTCGGCGCCTTCGCGATGCTGATCAACGGCCAGCTCGTCCCCGCCCTGCTGATGGTCGCGTTCGGACTGTTCTGGATCGAGGTCGGCCTGTGGTCCGCGATCCGGATCCGCCGCGACCACATCGAGCGGACCCTGCCCGACTTCCTAGACGTCCTCGCGGTCGTCGTCAGCGCCGGGCTCGGCTTCCGGCAGGCGCTGGAACGGGTCGCCGGGAAGTACGAGGGCCCCTGGTCGGACGAGATCCGCATCACCCTCCAGCAGATGGACATGGGCGTCAGCCGCCGCCAGGCCTTCGACGAACTGCGCCGCCGCAACGACTCCGAGCAGGTGGCCCAGTTCGTCACCGCCCTCCAGCAGGGCGAGGAACTCGGCTCCCCGATCGTCGACACCCTGATCGCCATCGCCGAGGACATGCGCCGCACGGACGCGCAGAACGCCCGCCGGCGCGCCGCCCGCGCCGTCCCCAAGGCCACCTTCGCGGTGACCATGTTCATGCTGCCGGGGACGCTGATCCTGCTGGTGTGCGGGTTCGTGTACGGGGCGGACGTCGACTTCGGCGCGCTGTTCGGGGGCGGGTGAGCGGCGATGTCACTGCTGCCGGACACCGCGACGCTACGGCGGCCGTGGCCCCGGGGGAAGGTCGCCGGAGCCGCTGGGGCTTGGGGGGCTCCGGACGCCCGGGCTTCGTACGCGGATGCCGGAGCGGGCGGCTTCGGCTCCCCGGCCCTCCAGGCGAACGCCCTCCAGGCCCTGTGCCGCCGCGTCTTCGCCTTCCGCATGCTCGCCATCGGCCTCGGCGCCCCCCTGGCCCTGGGCCGTACCGCCCCCGGCGGGCCGACCTACCTCGTCGCGGGCGCGATCCTGCTCACCTTCATGCTCTCGTACGCCCTCTTCCGCGACTGGGAGCGCCTCGGCCCCCTGCTGCTGCGCCACCGCTGGCTACTCGCCTGCGACATGGCGCTCAGCGGCCTGCTCCTGGTCACCGCCACCCCCGCATCCCCCCTCGGCTTCGTCTCGCTGTGCACCCCGCTGCTGGCCGGCCTCGTCTACGGCTGGCGCGGCTCGGCCGTCTACGCCGCCCTCCAGGCCGTCGCCGTGGCTGCCCTCCCCGGCGGGCTCACCCTGCCCGTGCTGTGCCTCGTCGCCGGGGCCGCCGGCTCCTCGCTGCGCGACCTGCTGTTCCGCTTCGGCGCGGCGAGCCGGGCCCTGACCGAGACGCGGGCCCGCCTGGCGGTCGCCGAGGCCGTACGCGCCGAACGGGAACGACTGGCCCGCGACATGCACGACTCCGTGGCGAAGACCCTGCACGGCCTCGCCCTCGCCGCCGACGCCCTCGCCCGCACCGACGACCCCGACGCCGTACGCCGCCGAGCCGGCCTGCTGTCCGACGCCGCCCGACAGGCCGCCACGGAATCCCGCGCACTCCTCGCCGACCTCCGCCAGGAGACCGACACCCCCGGCGTCCACCTCCCGCCCGAACTCCACCGCCTGGCGGCGGCACAGCCGGGGCCGGCCGGGGCCGCCGGGGCCGCCGCGGCCGAAGTGACCACCAGCTCCTCCGGAACCCTGCCGCTGCTCCCGCCCCCGGTGGCCCGCCACCTCCTGGCCGTCGCCGCGGAAGCCGTCGACAACGCCCGACGCCACGCGGACGCCACCCACATCCACATCACCCTCACCGCCGCCACTGCCGCCGAGACCGCGCACCTCACCCTCACCGTCGAGGACGACGGCCGCGGCCTCCCCGCCGACGGGCCCGACCTCGCCGCCCTGCGCGGCGCCGGCCACTACGGCCTGCTCGGCATGGCGGAACACGCCGCCGCCGTCGGGGCCCGCCTGCACCTCGGACCCGCCGACACGCCCGCCGGCCCCGGCCGGCCCGGCACCCGGATCCGCGTGGACCTCCCGCTCGCGGCCCTCACCCCCGAAGGGAGCCCGTGATGGCACCGCTGCGCATCCTCATCGCCGACGACAACCCCGTGGTCCGGGCCGGCCTGGCCGCCCTCCTCGGCACCGCGGACGACCTCACCGTCGTGGCCCAGGCCGCCGACGGCCGCGAAGCCCTGAGCCTGACCCGCCGCCACGCACCGGACGTGATCCTGCTGGACGTGCGCATGCCCGGCGTCGACGGCATCTCGGCCCTGCCCCACCTCGTCCGCCTCGCCCCCGTACTGATGCTGACGTACAACCAGGAATCGGAGATTGTCCGAGAAGCGCTCCTGCTGGGCGCAGGCGGCTACCTGGTCCACGGCGAGTTCACGCCGGACGACCTGATCAGAGCAGTCCACGACGTCCGCGAGGGCCGCGCCCATTTCACGACGACGGCGGCCAGCACCCTCCTCGCGGATCTCCGCACCTCTTCGCAACCGCAACGAACTGTGGCACAGTCGACGGAGCGCCTGCACAACTCGGTTCTCTTCGGCTTGAGTTCGAGGGAGGTGGAGATCATGGATCTGATCGCGTCCGGGATGAGCAACCAGCAGATCGCGGCCACCTGCTTCATCAGCGAGAAGACGGTGAAGAACCACATCAACCGCATCTTCGCCAAGCTCCAGAGCGCCAGCCGCAGCGAGGCGATAGCCCGCTGGCTGGGAACCGCCCGCCCGGGGGTGACGGGACATGGCTAGACGGACTGACCAGTGGGTCCGTAATTGGGCCCCGGGACCCTTGGTGACGACCCGTAACGCGCCGTACGGTCCGCAAACCAACAGCGCCACCGGACCGGGAGGGACCCCTCATGAAGCAGAGCACGCTGGCGCGGCTGCGGAAGCGGTACGAGAAGACCGGCCGCGACCGCGGCCAGACAGCGTTCGAATACCTCGGGATCATCCTGGTGGTGGTAGTCATCATCGGCGCCATCGTTGGCACGGGCATCGGCCAGGCGATCACCACCAAGATCACGGGCGCAGTTGCGAGTATCACCGCAGGGAAGTGAGCCGGCGGAGGTTGTGGGACGACCGCGGACAGGCGTTTCCGATCTACGCCGTCGCCGTGGTCGGACTGCTCTTCGCCGCGCTGGCGTTCTTCGTTGTGGGTCAGGCCGGCGTTACGCGCAGCAACGCGCAGGGTGCCGCAGATGCGGCTGCCCTCGCGGCTGCCAGGGAGGCGAGGGACAACGCCTTCCTGGGCCTCGACCTGATCAACCTCAAGCCCGATGACTGGGAGAAGCTCTTCGATGGCGACCTTCTCACCGGGCGGGGCGTGTGCCGAAAGGCTGACGAGTTCGCTGCTCTGAACGACGCCACAGCGGAGTGTGAGGCCGCCATCCCCATGGTGACAGTCCGAGTGACCACGAACAGGACTGTCGGGAAGTCGGTGATACCCGGTACTGAGGGAATGCCAGGCAAGGCAACGGCCAAGGCCAGCATTAAGCCCCGCTGTTCTCTATGGTCAGCCCCGGTTCCTGTCCCACCCGTCCAGTCGCCGAATCCGTCGCCCACTCCGAGCCCCACTGTTTCGTCAGGAACGGGGGACGTCACCTTTGTCTGTGACGGGAAGTCGCTCACCTTGGACCCGGCGAAGCCGGGCCCGCTGGCCAAGCTGGCAAGGGTGCTCTTCACGGTTCGACTGGTCGACTGACAAGTACGCGAGAAAAGGAAGCTGCATAGATGAGCACTCGGCACTCGGCGAAGATCCGCGGGGGAGCGGCTGCCGCGTTGGCAGTCGCTTTGGCGATCACGGTGGCGGGTTGCGGCGGGGGAGACGACAGCAAGGCCAAGTCGGCCCAGGATCCGTCGTCGAAGCCGCAGGGAGACGCGCCGAAGTCACAGGCCCCGAGCGGCAGCCCCAAGGCGACGCCTACCGAGGTACTGGCCACCGTCAACGGTGAGGCGGGCATGACGTTGACGATCAATAGGGCTGCTCGCGAGGCGGGTGGATTTCTCACCGTGGAAGGTCAGCTGAAGAACACCGGGACCGCCCCCTACGTCAATACGGCGCCGTGGCGCGGGAACGAGCTGAACTCCAGCGGGGTTTCGGTGGCGGGAGTCACCCTGGTCGACAAGGCGGGGAAGAAGCGCTACTACGTGCTCCGTGACACCGACGGCAGGTGTCTGTGCACCACTGGCCTCGCCATCATCGAGGCCGGGCAATCGGTTCCCTTCTTCGCACAGTTCCCGGCGCCGCCGACCGCTACCTCGGAGGTGGAGTTGAGCCTCCCCACGTTCGCCACGGCCACCATCAAAATCTCTGGGTGACCCCATGACAAAACGCCACCGCACCGCCGCGTCAGTAGCCGTCATCGGTCTGGTCATGGCCGGGGTCCAAGCCGTCGGGGTCGGCGTGGCGAGCGCCGATGACGTCAAGCCGTCGGTACCCCCCGGCACGGAGCCCTCCGCCGCCGCCCCCGTCCCCATCGACTCCAAGGCCCCCGGCCTGAAGATCCCCCAGGGTGGGACCCTCGCACCCATCAAGGTGCTCGACATCGCCGAGGTCGTCGAAGACCTCGGTGGCGAGCAGCGTCGCCAGGAGACCAACCAGACGGTCATGATGGCGCTGCAGTCCGAGGTCCTCTTCCCGGAGAACAGCGCGGTCTTCAACGCCCAGGCCGCCGCCCGCATCCAGGCCATCGCGCAGGAGATCAACACCCAGAAGGCGACGCGCATCCGCGTCTTCGGTTTCACCGACGACCAGGGCAGTTACGAGCACGGCAAGGAGCTCTCGAAGCAGCGTGCCGACGCCGTGCAGGCGGAGCTGGCCAAGACCGTCAGCGTGTCCGGCGTGGTGTACGACGTCCGCGGCTACAGCGAGGACTACCCGATCGCCGACAACAGCACCGAGGAAGGCCGCAAGAAGAACCGCCGGGTCGAGATCACCTTCCCGCGCGGCGCCGGAAACTAGCCGCCCGCCCCCGCCCTGGCCCCCGGCCCCGCCTCGGTCGTCGCCGCCGCCCGCACCAGCGCGGCTGCCGCCGCGCCCGCGCGGCGGGCCGGGGCCGGGCCGGGGGCGAGGGCGGCCACGGCCGTGGCTCCCTCGACCAGGATCAGGAGCTGGTCGGCCAGCTCCTCCCGCCCCGGCCCGGCCGCCTCCGCCAGGAGGGTCCGCAGCTCCGCCTTGTGCCGGCGTACGACGTCCAGGACCCCGGCCGGCCCGGCCGCGCCGAGCTCCCCGTACGCGTTCATGAACGCGCACCCGCGGAATCCCGGCTCCGAGAACCACGCCGCCAGCCAGTCGAAGACGGCCCCCACCCGGTCGGACGGGGCGGCGGCCACCGCCGCCCGGAGGCTGCCCATCCAGCGCCGGTCGCGCCGCTCCAGGTAGCCCGCGACCAGCGCCTCCTTGGCCGGGAACACCTTGTAGAGCCGCTTGAGCGGTACGCCCGACTCCGCGCGGATGCGGTCCATGCCGACGGCCTGGATGCCCTCGGCGTAGAACAGCGCCTCCGCGGCGTCGAGCAGCCGGATGCGGGCCTCTTCGTCGTCCATGGCGGCAGCGTAACCCAGAACCGCTTGCGCGGAGAACGATCGTTCTCTAAGGTCGCCGCATGGGTGGAGAACGATCGTTCTCCACCGCCTCCGCCCCGCTCCGTCGAAAGGTATGTCCGTCATGACCTCGACCTCGACCTCGACTTCGACCTCACCCGGCGTACGCCCACCCGTGCCCCCCTTCACCGAGGAGTCGGCCCTCGCCAAGGTGCAGGCCGCCGAGGACGCCTGGAACACCCGTGACCCCGAGCGGGTGGCGCTCGCCTACACCGAGGACTCCGTCTGGCGCAATCGCGACCGCTTCCTCACCGGCCGCGCCGAGATCCGCGCCTTCCTCACCGAGAAGTGGGAGCGCGAGCTCGACTACCGCCTCCGCAAGGAGCTGTGGGCGTACACCGGCAACCGCATCTCCGTCCGCTTCGAGTACGAGTGGCACGACGCCTCCGGCCAGTGGTGGCGCAGCCACGGCAACGAGCAGTGGGAGTTCGACGACAACGGGCTGATGCGCCGCCGCGAGGCCAGCATCAACGACGTCCCGATCGAGGAGGCGGACCGCCGGCTGCGCTGATCCAGACGTGTGGCGTTCGTGAGGCGTTCGGCGCCGCCCCGGCGTTCCCCGGCCGGTCGCGGCGCCGGACGGGAGGAGGGTCGGCTCCGTCGAGCACCGCACCGCAGGAGGCCGCCATGTCCGAACCGATCCCGTCCTCCGACTGGGAAGACCGCATCACCGCCCGGCTGGCGCAGTCGCAGTCGCAGTCCGGCGGGGATGCCGGGCATTCGTTCCCGCCGCGCCCCGAGGCCGTCCACGTGACCCCCGCCCACCTGTCCGCGCTGGACCGGGAGATCTCCCACGAGGTCGACGGCTACCTGCCCGAAGGCGTCGCGGTCAGCGCCGTCCCGCGGCCCGTGCCGCCGGAGCAGGTGCGCCCGCCGCTGTGGCGGCGGCCCCCCGGCCGGGAAGGGGACGACGACCGGGGCGAGGCCACCGGCGTGTTCCAGCCGGACGACCGCGTCGAGTTCTTCGACACCTCGTTCCCGTGGCGCACCTGCGGCCGTGTCCAGACCCCCGCCGGCTGGGCCTCGGGGGTGATGGTCGGGCCCCGGCACATGCTGACCGCCAGCCATTCCGTGCCGTGGCTCGCGAGCGGCGGTACGGACTGGATGACCTTCACGCCCGCCCAGTTCGACACGAGCACGCCGTTCGGCACCGCCCACTCGACCCGCGTCTATTCCTGGCTCCGCGCCAACGCGGCCGACGGGATCGACTCCACCGAGGCCGCCTTCGACTACGTCGTCTGCGTGCTCAGCCAGCGCCTGGGCGACACCGTCGGATGGATGGGTTCGCGGACGTACTCCACCGCCTGGGACGGCAAACCGGTCTGGGGGCACGTGGGCTACCCCTTCGACATCGGCTCCGGGGTCCGGCCCGTGTACCACCCGCGCGGGGTGATGGACCGGACGGTGGGCGAGAGCACGGCCGGCCGCAACTCGTTCCGGATCGTGCACCGCAACGACGCGGTGGGCGGGCAGTCCGGCGGCCCGTTCTTCGGCTGGTGGGACGGCGACCCCTGGCCGCGGGTCGTCGCCGGGCAGAGCGCCGAGAACTGGGGCGGGTTCGGCGGCCCCAACGCCGCGGGCGGCGGAGCCGCCCTCCCCGCCCTGATCGACTACGCCCGCTCGGTCGAGCCGTAACCCCCCGCCCGTCCGCCTCGCTCGGAACGCCCGGCGCCCGGTGCCCGGTGCCCGGTGCCCGTGCCCGGCGCCGGATGCCGGGTGCCGTTCTCAGCGGAAGAAGTGGGCGTGTTCCCTTGCCCAGGCGTCGAACGAGCGGGGTCGGCGGCCGGTGATCTCGTGGACGCTCGGCCGCTGGGCGAGGGTCCACCGCGTGAGTTCGGCGAGCCGGGCGCCGTACTCCTGGAGTGCGTACAGGGTCACGTCGATGCCGTCGTCGGGCCAGCCGCGCCGACGCCAGGCCTCGCGGCTCTCGTCGGGCGTCGTCTCGACGGCGGCGATGCCGCGACCGACGGCCCTCGCGATGCTCGCCACCCGCGCGCGGGTGCCGAGCGGCGGTCCGACCGCTTCGACGATCCTGCCGACGTGGTCGTCGGCGCACAGCGCCGCCGCCGCGACGGCCGCCAGGTCCTCCTCGTGGATGAAGGGGTAGTGGCCGCCGTTCAGGAACGCCTCCCGCACGACGCCGCCGGTCCTGATCGTGTCGGGCCAGTCGGAGCCCGTCGCCGGATAGGTGCCCTCGATGACCGCTCCCATCACCGCCGACGGGCGGATGTGCGTCCACTCCATGCCCGATCGCTCGACGGCCCGCTCGACGGCCAGCCAGAACCACGTCTCGGGCGGGTACGCCTCCTCGTACTCCGGCCCGTGCGACGACAGCACCACGATCCGCCGCACTCCGGCATCCCGGGCGGTGTCCAGCACCGCCCCGACCGTCGCGGGAACCGCGCCGGCGAGGAAGACCGCGTCCACGCCGTCGAACGCCTCGGCGTACTTCGACGGGTGTCGGCTGACGGAGCCCTCGACGACTTCGGTGCCGACCGGCCAGTCGTGGAGCTGGTCGGATTCCGCGAGGACGCGCACGCGGTCGCCGGTGGCGGCCAGTTGCCGGGCCAGGCAGCGCCCGACGATTCCGGTGGGGCTGCTGCCCGCGCCCTTCCGGGGGCTGACCGCGGTCAGCAGGTGCAGTCGGCCGCGGGACGTGTTCGTCATCGGTGCGACACCGGACATGGCAAGATCCTCCAACGCGCGACAGCGGAGATCTTGCGCCGTCCCCGGCGAGCGAGGGGCGGGTGCGGATCAGGGGCGCCAACGTTAGCAGGGGCCACCTTGCCCGCGTTGGGTCGTGGAGCACGGCCACCTCTACCCGGCGCTGCGGTCGGTGCCGTCCCCGTCCGGACCGGAGACGTCCTGTCCCAGGCCCCGACGGATCGCAATCTCCACGGGTGAGTACGCGTCGTCGGCCCGCTCCAGTTCGTACGGCGCGGCCGGCATCAGCGGCGGCTGGGCCATGAAGCGCGGCCGCACCCCGTGGTGCGGTTGCGCCGCGTGCACCAGGAACGGATGGCACAGGAACACGTCGCCCGGGGACCCGGTGGCGAGGGCGACTGGCCGGTGGTCGGACGCCGCCACCAGATCGGGGGCGAGGGTCAGCCCGCTCGCCCCGTCCTCCCCGTACTTCTCCAGCACCTTCGGTACGTCGAGGTGTGAACCGACCCGGATCCGGGTCGGGGCGTCCTCCTCCCCGACCTCGCTGAACAGGAACAGCATCAGCAGCGCCCGGCCCCGGGAGCGCAGATTCGTGAAGTACCAGCTCTCGCCCTCCGGCAGGTAGCTCCCCTCGACGTGCCAGCCCGCGTCGTCCGGCTCCTCCTCGTGCGGGAAGCGCAGCGGGAACGTGCCCAGCGAGTAGCGCGGCTCCCAGCGTCCCGCGCCGACGAGCAGGTCGTACGCGTGATGCAGGGACGGGGAGTTGGGTGCGGCCGCGAACGGGCCCTGGGCCATGCCGCCCACCCAGTGCACGGGCTGCGTCCAGGTCGAAGGGTCGTCCGGGGCGCAGCCCGTCTCTCGCCACAGCAGCCGCGCGCAGTCCGCTGCCACGCGCGGCGCGACGGCGCCCTCCAACTTCACGAAGCCGTCGCGGAGGAAACGGGATACCAAGGTCGTGTCATCCATGCCCCCAGCGTGCGGCGACACCGGCCCCGAGCACCCGACATTCCCCGCACCGCCTTTGTCGGGTGAGAGGACGGGCGTGTGGTTCACCGGGCTGGGTGGGTCCGTCGCCGCCGGGTGATCGGCCGGGCAGCCCTCAGTCGCCGAGGAGGTGGTCGGCCTTGCCGGCCTTGATGTCCCGGATCAGCTGCCGCAGGGCCTCCGCGCTGTCGGTGAGGTACGCGGCCTCCTGCCCGGCGACCGCGATGTAGCTGTTGCCGTCCCCGTCCACCCCGATCCGGTAACAGGCGCTGCCTTCCGCGCAGAAGGCGTCTTCCCAAGTGATGTCGGCCATCGTTCCCCTCAAAGCTCGTGGGTGAGGCTGCGGATGAAGTCCCGTGACGCCGCCGGTGTCAGGCTGAGTCGTTCCATCCAGTCCAACTGGACGCGATATTTCGCTAGTTGAGCCTCAGTGTGCAGGAAGTCCGGTCCGTGTGTGCTGTCGATCTGCACGGTGTCGAGCTGGGGGACCGGCCCCTCCAGGTAGTTGACCGTTTGTCCCGCTCCGGGGAAACCGCCGGCCTTGAACGGCTGGACGCGCAGTGTCACGTTGTCCCGTTCCGACACGTGCAGCAGGTGCTTCAACTGCGCCCGGGCAACGTTGGGGCCGCCGAACTCCATGCGGAGCGCTGCCTCGTGGACGACGGCAACGTACTCGGGCGCCGACTCGCGGTCCAGGACCTGCTGCCGCTCCAGCCGGTGTGCGAGGCGCAATGCCACTGCTTGTTCCGGAAGGGTGGGGACGGCGAATCTGAAAATGGCGAGGGCGTGGTCGCTGGTCTGGAGCAGGCCGGGGATGTGGACCGAGTGCCCACACCGCATGCGCCGCGCGTGCTGCTCCAGCTCGGCGATGTCCAGCACCGCGGCGGGCAGGGAGCCCCGGTAGCGCTCCCACCAGCCGCGCTTGCCGGGCTGAGCCAGGGAGACGAGGGCGTCGATGTACGCCGTGTCCGCACAGTCGCAATGGCAGGCCAGCGACCGCAGCCGCTCCTCGCTGATGGTGCGGATCCCTTGCTCGATCGCGGAGACCTTCGAGCGGTCAATGCCGAGCAGCCCGGCCGCGGACTCGGCGGACACGCCCGCCGCGAGTCGCATCCTCCGCACCTCGGCGCCCAAGCGCTTCTGCCGTTCCGTGGGTGTGG
Source organism: Streptomyces sp. NPDC127106 (assembly GCF_042677605.1). NCBI lineage: Bacteria > Bacillati > Actinomycetota > Actinomycetes > Kitasatosporales > Streptomycetaceae > Streptomyces > Streptomyces sp. NPDC127106. Next base: position 86,863 of record NZ_JBHXTC010000021.1, read on the forward strand.
TCCTGGGTGGCATGCGTGCAGTCTGCCGTGCGTGCCCACTCCCTCACCACAAGGTGGGCCCATCACCGGGATCCGGTGGCGAATAGGCCACCCGGGCGGCTACAGTCCGTATCGCACCGCTCACGCAAGGCAGTTGAAGTGCATCCCCGAGCCGCGCCATGTCCTGCTTCGGGGACGAAGCCACAGCGCCCCGTATTGCGTAGCCATCCGTGCGCGTCGACCTCACCGCAGCCACGCCAGTGCCAACCGCCGTGTAGTGCTTGAGGAGTTCGAGATGTCCGTGCCGTCCTTCGCGTACCCGTCCGTGGACAGCTTCGCCGCCTGTCCGACCGCCCGCGCCGATGCCCCGGCCCGCCGGGGGCCGTTGCCCGACATGCTGGCGTGCAGCCTGAGCGTGCCGGGGGAGGCCTGGAGCGCGCAGATCGCGCGGTCCGCGGTGGAGGCGGCCCTGCACGCCCACGGGCTGGACCGGCTCGTGCCCGCCGCCGTGCAGGTGACCGGGGAGTTGCTGGCCGCGGCCTGGCGGCTGGATCCCGGTGGTCACGTGTACCTGTCCGCCCGCTACCGCGACGACACCCTGCGGCTCGCCGCGTACGACGGCCACCAGGCCCACGGCCACCCCCGGATCGCCGCCCACTGCGAGGCCCGGCGGCGGGCGGCGCTCCGGCTGCTGCGGGCGGTCGTACGGGAGTGCGGCGGGGAGTGGGGGTTCGGGGACTCCCGGGAGCCGGGCGGCGGGACGCGGACCTGGGTGACGCTGCCCCGCGCCGGCGCCCTGGGGTACCTGCCCGGATAGGGAGTGGCCGGCCGCCCCTGCCCCATCCGGGGCGAGGCGGTTGAAAGCCCAACCTGGTAGGCCTGTTGACCGGATGCGTCCCTGGTGCGGCGGTGGTTCAGTGGGAAGAGGGGGACGGGGAGGGGGGAAATTCCGAACGCGGGGGAGAGAAACGATCGAGGGAGGCCGTGATCATGAACGGCTTCACGCTTGGCGAGCCCCTGGACCAGAAGCGGGACGACTTCACCGCCACCGCCCCGCCGGTGGTGTTCAGCACCCAGGCGACCGGATTCATACCGCTGAAGACACCGGAGGAACTGCGCGCCTGGGAGCAGGCCGTGCGGACCACCACCGGCCTGGAGCTTTCCGCCGACACCATCGCGGGCCACGCCTGCGAGACCGGGTGCGGGCCTCACTGCTGCTCCGACATGTGTGACATGGCATGATCCTGGCCCTGTCGTTCCGCGACGACCTGCACGCCATCGCGGTGCAGCACGCCGTGCGCGCACGCGGCCAGGAGTTCCACATCGTGGAGTGCGACGCGGTGAGCGGCAGACCGGGCCTGGCCTGGCGGCTCCCCGGGGAGCCGGACGGTTCCGGCGCCTCGGCCGCGGTGCCGACCTCGGAGGGCCGGACCGTGTCCCCGGCGCAGGCGGAGCTGCTGTGGTGGCGCCGCGCGCGGGCGGACCAGCAGCTCACCATGTCCGCCCCGGCACCCGACCCGGGTTTCGGGGCGCAGCAGGTCAGCCTGGTCAACAACGACTGCCGCGGAGCGCTGGCGGGCATCCTGGCAGCCTCGTTCCGCGGCGAGTGGATCTCGCCGCCGGAGGCGACCGACCGGGCGTCGGACAAGGTCTACCAGCTGTGGGTGGCCCGCCAGGCCGGCTTCCGGGTGCCGCGGACCCTGGTCACGCAATCCCGCGACGAGGTGGTCGAGTTCACCCGCGAAGTCGGGCGGGTCGTCGTCAAGCCCGTCGTGGGCGCGCGCGGCCCGTCCTTGTACACCCGGTGGATCGAGGACCCGCAGGCGCTGCCGGCGGAATCCTTCGCGGTGTGCCCCGCGACCTATCAGGAATACGTTCCGGGCCGGCACCACGTCCGGCTCAACTGCTTCGGCGACCGCATGTTCGCGGCGTTGATCGAGACGGAGGAGTTGGACTGGCGCCCCGACCTGAACGTCCCGATCTCGCGCTGGCCGGTCCCCCGGGACCTGGCCCGACGCGTCCGCACGGTGCTCGACCGGCTCGGGCTGCGCATGGGCGTGATCGACCTCAAGCTCACGCCCGGCGGCGAACCCGTGTGGCTGGAGGTCAACCCGCAGGGGCAGTTCCTGTTCCTGGAACCGCTCACCGGCGAGCCGCTGACCGAGCACTTCGCCGACTACCTGGTCACCGCGGCCACGGCCGCGACCGGCGGCCCACCGCCGGTCAGGAGCCGTGGTGGGCCTGGGTGATGAGGTCGATGGCGACCTCCAGCGCGGCCACGCGGGTCTCCTCCGGGTCGCCCTCCACGTGCTGGAGGAACATCATGCCCGCGTGCAGCGTGAAGAGGGCGCTGACGCAGCGGACCTGGTCCGTGAGCGGGCCGTCGTCGTTGCGCAGCAGCTCGACCAGGATGAACAGCCGCCGCTTGACCGTCTCGCCGATGCTGAGCTCCCGCATCGTCGCCTGGTTCTCCTGCATGAAGCGGTACAGCTGCGCGCCCGCCGCCATGGCCTCGCTGTAGCGGCGCAGCACCTCCCGCTTGGTCTCCAGGGTGCACGGCCGCGGCTGCTCCTGGGCCCAGGTGATCAGCTCGTCGATGGGGCGGGTCACGTCCTCGAAGACGCTGATGATGATGTCTTCCTTGGTCTTGAAGTGGTAGTACAGCGCCGCCTTCGTGACCTCCAGGCGCTCCGCGATCTCGCGCAGCGACGTCTTCTCGTACCCCTGCTCGGCGAAGAGCTCCAGTGCGACGTCCTGGATGCGCTGGCGCGTGTTGCCACGTCTCCCCTGCGGACTGCTGCTGGACATGCATCTCCCCATGAACTTACTTGACGCCCGGCTAGTGACGGGTCTACCGTCCCCAGTGTAGTGAACTAGCCGGGCGTCAAGTAAGTGCCGCGAGGGTGCTGAAGAAGTCGTCGCCCGGCGCCGAGTGATGTGTCAACGGGGAGCGGAAGCATGGTCGACAGCGTCAGCAAGACGGGCGGGGCCTCGGGGGAGGTGAAGCCGCGCAGCGTACGGGTCGTCCTGATGGCGCTGATGATCGCGATGCTGCTGGCGATGCTCGACAACATGATCATCGGCACCGCGATGCCGACGATCGTCGGCGAACTCGGCGGCCTGGAGCACCTGTCCTGGGTGGTCACGGCCTACACCCTGGCCACCGCGGCCTCCACCCCCATCTGGGGCAAGCTCGGCGACATGTACGGGCGCAAGGGCTCCTTCCTCACCTCCATCGTCATCTTCCTGATCGGCTCCGCGCTGAGCGGCATGGCCCAGGACATGGGCCAGCTGATCGGCTTCCGCGCCGTCCAGGGCCTCGGCGCCGGCGGTCTGATGGTCGGCGTCATGGCGATCATCGGTGACCTGATCCCGCCCCGTGACCGCGGCAAGTACCAGGGCATGATGGCCGGCGTGATGGCCCTCGCCATGATCGGCGGCCCGCTGGTCGGCGGCACCATCACCGACCACATGGGCTGGCGCTGGTCCTTCTACATCAACCTGCCGCTCGGCGCCGTCGCCCTCGCGATGGTCACCGCCGTGCTGCACCTGCCCAAGAAGAAGGCCCAGGGCAAGATCGACTACCTGGGCGCGGCGCTGCTGACGGTGGCCATCACCTCCACCGTGCTCGTCACCACCTGGGGCGGCACCGAGTACGCCTGGGGCTCCACCGAGATCCTCGGCCTGATCCTGCTGGGCGTCGTCTCCGTCGGCGCCTTCCTCTTCGCCGAGACCAAGGCCGCCGAACCGGTCATGCCGCTGCACATCTTCCGCAGCCGCAACTTCACCCTCATGTCGGTGATCGGCTTCCTCGTCGGCTTCGCGATGTTCGGCGGCGTGCTCTACCTCCCGCTGTTCCAGCAGGCGGTCCAGGGCGCCTCCGCCACCAACTCCGGCCTGCTGCTGCTCCCGATGCTGCTGTCGATGATGGCCGTCTCGCTGGTCGCGGGCCGGATCACCACCAGCAGCGGCAAGTACAAGATGTTCCCGATCATCGGCGGCGCGCTCATGGTCGTGGGCATGTACCTGCTGGCGACGATGGACACCGGCACCAGCCGCCTCGTCTCCGGGGTGTACATGGCCGTGCTCGGCGCCGGACTCGGCTTCCTGATGCAGATCACCATGCTGGTCGCGCAGAACAGCGTCGACATGAAGGACATGGGCGTCGCGTCCTCCTCGGCCACCCTCTTCCGCACGCTCGGCGGCTCGTTCGGCGTGGCCCTGATGGGCTCCCTGTTCACCAGCCGGGTCGCCGACGCCATGGTCGAGCGCCTCGGCCCGCAGGCCGCCGACTCCGTCGGATCCGCGCAGCTCGACGCGGCGAGCCTGGCCAAGCTGCCGGAGGCGGTGCGCGAGGCGTACCAGCACGCGGTCGCCGCCGGTACGCACTCCGCGTTCCTCCTCGGCGCGTTCGTGGCCGTACTGGGCTTCCTGGCGGCCTGGTTCGTCAAGGAGGTCCCGCTGCGGGGCGCGGGTCCGGCCCCGGCCGAGGCCGGCGCGAACGGTGCCGGGAAGCCGGCGGCGGCGGAGCCGGTCGCCCACTGACGGACCCTCAACGGGCCCGTCCCCCTTCTCGCGCAGGCCCCGGCCCCGGGCGCACCCCGGCGGGGGCGGGGGCCTTCCGCATGCCGTCCAGGGGCCGGCCGCTGCCGGTTTCGTCCCGGTTCAGGACTTTATTTCGGCGGATCGAGGACCAAGGTCATCAACCGGTGCCAGTGGGGCAATTGGTGGGAACCCGATCCCCGGCGCGCACGTCATGAACCTCAGAGTGCGGCACACGTGGAGAGGGGAGTGGCCGGTTCATGGACTTCACGGCACACATGCGCAGGCTGGGTACGCGTTCCCGGATCGCCGTCGCGGCTTCGGCCGTTGCGGTGGCGGCGACGATATGGGGAGTGGCGACCCTCGTCGAGCCGGACAACGGCACAGCCCAGCAGAACCTCTCGCGGGACGGCGACGCGACCACCGGCGGCAGCACCGGCAACGGCGCGAACGGCGGCGCCCAGGGCAGCCCGAACGGCAGCCCGAACGGCGGCCCGGCCGCCGGCGGCAGCACCCCGAACGGCGCGAACGGCGGCGCGCAGGACGACGCCAAGGGCAGCGGCCCGCAGATGCCCGAGTCCATAGCCCACTCCTCCGAGAGCGGCGGGAACGCCGTGAACATCACCATCGACGACGGACCGGACCCCAACTGGACCCCGAAGATCCTCGACGTGCTGAAGAAGTACGACGTGAAGGCGACCTTCTGCATGGTCGGACCGCGCGCCAAGGCCCACCCCGACCTGGTCAAGAAGGTCGTCGCGGGCGGCCACCGGCTCTGCGACCACTCCATGGACCACGACACCGCCATGGACAAGAAGCCCGTCGAGTACCAGGAGAAGCAGATCCTGGACGCGAAGAAGCTGATCGAGGAGGCGGCGGGCGGCGGCGCCAAGGTCGAGTACTACCGCGCCCCCGGCGGTGCGTTCACCCCGGACAGCCGGCGCATAGCCGCCGCCAACGGCATGCGCCCCCTCGGCTGGAACGTCGACACGAAGGACTTCCAGAAGCCCGGGGCCGCCGCCATCGTCGACGCCGTCAAGCGGGGGATCGGCAACGGCCCCACGATCCTGTTCCACGACGGCGGGGGCGACCGCCGGCAGACCGTCGAAGCCCTCGACCGCGTACTGGCCTGGCTGGACGAACAGGGCCGCCCCACCGGCTTCCCGGTGCGCACCGCCCCCGACACGCCCTGACACGCCGTCCGGCGGCGAACGGGTGAGGGTCGGCGGCAACCCGCCCCGCCGGGTGTTCCCTGAGCGTACGGGCGCACCAGCGCCCCCGCGCCGAGGAACCGACCAGGAGCCCCCGTGACCATCGCCCCGAACAAACTGTCCGACCCGGCCGTCAGAGCCTTCGTCAACGCCGTCAACGCCCACGACGAGGAGGCCTTCTACGAACTCCTCATGCCCGACGCGACCATGTCCGACGACGGCTCCGACCGCGACCTGCGGGTCTGGGCCGACAAGGAGATCTTCTCCTCCGCCGGCCACATGGACGTCGTCACCGAGACGCAGGGCGGCCGGGGCCTCGTCGTCAACTACCGCAACGACACCTGGGGCGAGATGCGGACCGCCTGGAAGTTCACCGTCACCGACGGCGGCCGCATCAGCCGCTTCGAAACCGGCCAGGCCTGACCACGCCGGCCCCGGAACCGGCCCCGCCCCCGGAACCGGCCCCGCCCCCGGAACCGGCCCCGCCCCCGGAACCGGCCCCGGCCCCGCCACGGCTGGCCCGCGATCGAGGCCAGCCCCGCGACCATAGGAGCACTATGGTCGCCCCATGGCCCGTACGACCGTCCAGGTCACGAAGCAGACGCGCGACCACCTCGCCGAGCTCGCCGAGGAGCGCGGGCTGAGCATCGGGCAGCTGGTCGCCGCGCTGGCGGCCGCGCAGCCCACCGCCGCGCAGCGGGCCGAGCAGGTCGACGCGGCGCGCGCGCATGCGCGTGAGGTGATCGGCGTCGACGTCAGCGACGAGGAGTTCGCCTCTCTCGACGTGCTCGGCAACCTGCGGCGGATCGCGGCGGAGAAGGTCCTCGCCGTGCCCGACAGGGACGCCCCGTGACCCTTCTCGGCGCCGGTGCCGCGATAGCCCTGGACCCGGACCCCGGCGGGCGGGCCACCGCCCGGACCTTCGGCCGAGAAGGAAGCTGCGGCCCCGTCACCCGGGCAGTGCGCGGATCCACCGAGAAGGGGGCGCGTCAGTTACCGGGCCCGGGCCGCCTTCAGGACCGCCGCCGTCAGGCGCTTGTTCTCCGGGGCCGGGCCGCCCGGGAAGGCGAACCGGCGGCGCACGTACCCGTACGCGATCCCCGTCGACGGGTCCGCCCAGCCCAGGCCGCCCGACGCCCCGCAGTGCCCGAACGCCCGCGGGCCGACCGCCGGCTGCTGCTCGAAGCCCAGCCCGAAGTGGTCCGACTCCGGGGTGACCCGGTCGTCGCCCGGGGTGTGCAGCCGCGCCCACTCGGCCGCCGTTCCCGGCTCCAGCAGCGCCGGGCGGCCGTCCGCCGCGCCGATCGCCGCCGCGTACATGCCCGCCACGCCGCGCGCCGTGCCGACGCCGCCCGCCGAGGCGGGGCCCAGCTCCCGCACCCTCGGGTGGTTGGCGAACACCACCAGGTCCATCGGTGGCTCCCGGTGCGCGTTGAACGCCACCGGCAGCAGCTCCGGCACCGCCGGCGCGCCCTCGGCCGGGCCCGCCGGCGGCCCGGGCGGCGCGAGCATCTCCAGCACCGGCTTCCAGCGGCCCTCCAGCGCCCGCGGCAGCCCCAGGTACAGGTCCAGCCCGTACGGGGCGCGGATCCGCTCCTCGTACACCTCCTGCAGGGACTGCTCTGTTACTCGCCGCACCAGCTCGCCGGTCAGCGCGCCGATGACGAAGGCGTGGTAGCCGTACGCGGTCCCGGGCTCCCAGTACGGCCGTGCGCCCGCCAACCGGGCCGCGATCAGCGCGTCGTCGGCGATCTCGTCGTAGTCGAAGCCCTCCTCGGTGTTGATCAGGCCCGACTGGTGCGCGACCAGCTGCCGTACCGTCAGCCGCTCCTTGCCGTGCCCGGTGAACTCCGGCCAGTACGCCGACACCGGGCGCTCCAGGTCCAGCAGCCCGTCCTGCACCAGCAGCGCCACCACCAGGTGCGCCGCACCCTTGCTGATCGAGTACACACCGGTCAGGGTCTCGGGGCCGGTGTCCTCGCCGGCCCACAGGTCGACCACGCGGCGGCCGCCGTGGTGGACCGCCAGCTGCGCCTCGGGGGAGTGCTCCGCGGCGGCGGCGAAGGCGGCGAACTCCTCCCGCACCGGCTCCCAGCCCGCCGCCACGGTCCCGTGCACCTGCGTACCCATTCCGACTCCCTCGCCATCGTGTGCAGTTGGTCGGCACCGGAAACGGAAGACGATCATGAGATATTCCTGGGCGGGCCCCGTACGGGTGAAAGCAGGCCATGCCACGTTCCAGCCCGCCGCGGCCCCCGTTGGACCGGGCATGAAGCGCACCCGCACCGCCGCTCTCGCCCTCGCCGCCGCCGCGGCCGCCCTCACCCCCACCCTCGGCCAGGCCGCCGCGACCGCCGCGGAAGGCACCTACCTTCAGGACCCGGGCGGCGGCGACAAGACGATGAAGTCGATGTGGACCGACGACGACATGCACAAGGTGGAGGCGCACCTGCGCTTCTACCCCGGCATCCGGTACAAGTCGGTGTCCCGCCCCGGGCACCCCGACGCCCCCGACTACCCGCGCCGGACCGGCGACCCGAAGACCCTGGCGTGGCAGCCCGACTTCGACTTCGGCTGGGCGGTGTCGGACTCGATGCTGGTGAAGAAGGCCGTGACGACGAAGGACGACCGGCACCCGATCGTCGTCCACGCCGTCCTGCGCTCGCCGCGGCACGGCAAGGTGCTGGAGGTGCGCAAGGAGCTGGCGGACCAGCCGGCGCAGGGGCGCGCCAAGGTCCCCGGCAACAAGCGGATCGCCTGCGACACGGGGGACTACACGGTCGAATGGTCGGTCACCCGCACCGGCTACGGGACGCTCACCGGCTCGATGCCCTGGAACGCGAGCTGCGAGAACCACCGGACGGCCTTCTCGGCCGGCAAGGGGGGCGCGAGCGGGGGCGGCAGGGGCTAGCGGGGCAGAGGTGGGGGAGGGCCGGCCGTCCCGTGCACCTTGTGGGTGCGCCGCGGGCGGCTGGCCGGCGGTCCCGGATCGAGGGCCGCGGCAGCCATTCTGGCGCACGGGGTGGCATGCGGCAGAGGCAGAGATCGTTTTTCGGTCAGGGTTCCCCCGGACGGAGGACGGCGCGACCGCAGGGGGTGACGCTGCCGCTCAGCGCCGCTTGGCGGCCTGGTTCGCCTTCGCGGCGATCTCCTCCAGGACGGCCTCGGGGTCCCCGCTCGGCTCGACGGCGCGGCCGATGTTGCGCTTGATCGTGTCGCTGACCTCCACCCACGAGGGGGCGTTCACCGGGTAGAGCTGTGCACCGCGCAGGGCGGTCAGGAACAGCTCGTCGTTCTTGTCCAGGCCGCCGGCCGGGTTGCGGGAGGCCGAGACGGTCGAGGGCAGCAGGTGGTAGCGGCCCGCGAAGTCGGCCAGGTTCGTGTCCTGGTAGACGTAGTCCAGGAACGTCCCGATCTGCTTCCGCTTGCCGTGCTGCTTGAACGCCATCATCCAGTCGGCGACGCCCACGGCCGGCGGGGTCTCCCCGGCACCCATCGTGTCCGATACCGGCATGGCCACGGTGCCCACGCCGATCCCCTTGGCCCGGGCCTCGTGCCAGAGCGACGGGTAGCCGTTGAGCATGCCGACCTCGCCGCGCAGGAAGGCGGCGAACGCGTCGGCCCGGTTGAGCTGCGACGGCGGCACCGGACCGGTCAGCCCGGGAGCGACCAGGTTGTCCTTGATCCAGCGGAACGCCTGGATGTTCTGGTCCGAGGCCAGGTTGTAGTTGCCGGCGCTGTCCGCGTACCCGCCGCCGTTGCTCAGCTCCCAGATCATCGCCTCGGCGTGCGCCTCCTCCGGGCCCAGCGGCATGGCGTACGGGGTCTTCACGCCCTTGTCCTTGAGCGCCTTGGCGGCGGACTTCAGGTCCGACCAGTTCTTCGGGGCGGCGAGGCCGGCCTGCTTGAACAGGCCCTCGTTGTAGAAGAGGAGCCGGCTGCTCGCCACCCACGGCAGGCCGTAGAGGGTGTTGCCGACCGATCCGGCCTCGGCGAGCGGCGGGAGGAAGTTCGCCTCGGCGCTGATCGACAGGAGCTCCTCGGCGGAATACAGCTGGCCCTTGGCTGCGAAATCCGAATACGAGCCCATGAGCGCCATGTCCGGGGCGTTTCCGGCCTTCGCCATGCGGGAGACCTCGCGGTCGATGTCGGCCCAGGGCAGGAGCTGCACCTCGACCTTGATGTCGGGGTTGGCGGCGGTGAATTCCTTGGTGACCTTGTCCCAGAAGGCCTTGGAACTGGTGGCCTGGTTGGTGCCGTATTCGGCGGCAACCAGGCGCAGGGTGCCGTCGTCGCCGGCGCCGCTGTCGGAACCGCAGCCGGACAGCGGGACCAGCAGGCCGAGCACGACCGCCACCGCGGCCGTGCGGAAGGTTCTTCGTTGCACGGGTCTATTCCCCTGAATTTCTTGTGTTCCCGTCAGTGCCTGTTCATCGCTCCGGGCCAGGGGTGTCCGTCCGCGGCCCGCTGGCCGGAATTCTCCCCTGTCGGCGGGCGATTCGATCCACGGGGGCGGGGTTTGTGTCCAATGCTCCAAGCGCGGCTTTTCCGAATGGTGTTTTCCGATATGGGGCCGAGAAATGCGACGCGCGTAGACATGCCGAAAGGCCCGTTTCCGTCGGATGCGCTCCGGGAAACGGGCCGAGGGGCCCGATCAGGTCAGTCGGCGAACTCGCCGGCGTACGGGTCCGGGTCCCCCGTCCAGGGGTTGCGGCCCTCCTGCCAGCGGCGCTGGGCCTTGCGCCACTGCACGAAGCTGAGCCGCCCGCCGTCCCAGAAGGTGAGGCCGACGGGGCTCACGTCGAACTCGTCGGAGCACAGCCGCAGCAGGAAATCGGCCATCCCGTACGGGTACACGGCGAAGGCGTCGGCCGTGTGCCGGCCGATGACCAGGACCGGCCAGCGGTCCGGATCGGGGTCGGTGGCCAGCCAGCACAGGATGTCGGAGCCGCCCGTGACACCCCAGGCGATGATCGACTCGGGCTCCACGTCGAGGGCGGCCCGGCCGCCCTCCTCCTCCCACCGCTGCCGGGCGTTGGCGGTCTCCTCGGCCATCTCGGCCGGATCCCACTGGAGTCCGGGCTTGGGCAGCGGCAGCAGGACGCTGGCCTCGCCGTTGATGGTGCCCGCCCCGAAACGGCCCATGAAGGCCACGAAGTCGGACGGGAACCGGGTGCCCCAGACGGCCTCGGCCCGCTGCCAGTCGATGTCCTCATCGGCGCCGTGGGTCGCGGGCATGATCTGCTCCAGCGCCCTGACCCGCCCGTTCTCCGTCATCCGCTCCCCTGCCACCCCGGCTCAACCGCCCCAACCTACCGCCGGGCAGGCCCACCGCCCAGCGTGGGATGAGACGGCCCGGCCACCGACACCCGCGAGCCGACCCGGAGCCCCCAGGCCGCCATCGCCCCCGCCTCCGCCTCCAGGACGTGCCGGGACCGCAGCCGCGGCAGCCCCAGCCGGCCCGGGGCCATGGTGACCACGGCGATCACGCGCAGGTCCCGGTCCAGGTACGCCACGTCGATGGCGAACCGCATCCCGAAGGTGTGCACGCTCCCGGCCGGGGTCAGCAGCAGGGCGCCGGCGATCCCGTCCCGGCCGAGCAGGCCGCGGGTACGGGCCCGGTACGAGGCCGCGATCTCCAGCGGCACCGGCACACCGTCCGAACCGCCCGAACCGTCTGAACCGCCCGAACCGCTTGCGCCGTCCGCGCCGCTCGCGCCGTCCACCCGCAGGACGCCCTCGCCGTCCGTCCACCGCCGCCCCCGCCCCATGCCCGCCACCTTAGGGCGCCCAGCCGGACCGGGGCCGTGCCGACGACGCTTCCCGGCCATCCGCGGACGGCCCGACCGTCGGCCGGGGTTGGGTCCACGGGCCCATGCCGGACCGGGCGCCGCCGCCTACCTTCGGCGGATGGCCGTGGTCGTGATCATCCTTGCCGCCGGGTACGGCGTCGCCGCCGGGCTGCTGCTGCCGCGCGCCGCCTACCGGCTCTCCGTCGAGCCGGACGCCCCCTGGCGCGGCCACTGCCCCCAGGGGCACCCGCTGCACGGCTGGTGCGGCCCCGCCCGCTGCCCCGACACCCCCGATCCCGACACCCCCGATCCCGACACCCCCGATCCCGGCGCTCCCGGTCCCGACTCCGGCTCCGGCACCCCCGGCCCCGGAGCTCGAGGCATCTCCGGCCACCGCTACGGGGTCCGGAGCGGCCGGGTCGCGGCGCTCACCGGTGTCGTCTGCGCCGCCCTGGCGTGCGCCGCCGGCCCGCGGCCCGAGGTGGCCGTCTTCGCCGGGCTGGCACCCGTACTCGTCCTGCTCGCGCTCGTCGACCTCGCCGTTCACCGCCTGCCGGACGTGCTCACCCTGCCCCTCGCCGCCGCTGCGGCCGCCGCCCTGGGCGCCGCCGCCCTCGTGCCCGGCGCCGCCGGCTCCTGGCGACTCGCGCTCCTCGGCGGGGCCGCGCTGGGCGCCGCGTACCTCCTGCTGTTCCTGATCAACCCCGCCGGGATGGGATTCGGGGACGTCAAGCTGGCGATCGCCCTGGGGGTCGCCCTTGGGTGGTACGGGTGGGGGGTATGGCTCTTCGGGGCCTTCCTCGGCTTCCTCTACGGGGCCCTCTACGGCCTCGGACTGGTCCTGCGCAGCCCCAATGGGCGGAAGCAGTCCTTCCCCTTCGGCCCCTTCATGGCGGCCGGCGCCCTCACCGGTCTGCTCCTGGGTGGTTTCGGAGCGTAATCATTCGGCGTGGATGCACACATCACGCTTTACGAAGGGTTATGGTGGAACCCCCCCCCTCGGGCCGGTCCGTATCCCCCCCACGGACCGGCCCGTTTTCTTTTCTGCCGGATCTGCGCGCCCCCCTCGACAAAACCGCAGGTCAGCCGCGCTGGGCCCAGAGGTTGGTGCCCGGGGTGGAGACCGCGAAGGAGTCGATCTCCTTCAACTCCTCCTCCGTCAGGGGCGAACCCGTGAGCGCGGCCACGTTCTCCTCCAGCTGCCGGACGCTCGACGCGCCGATCAGGGCCGAGGTCATCCGCTCGTCCCGCAGCACCCAGGTCAGCGCCAGCTGCGCCAACGACTGCCCGCGCCGGGCCGCGATCTCGTTCAGGCCCTCCAGGCGGCGCTGCACCTCCGGCGAGAGCAGGCCCGGGTCGAGGGACTTGCCCTGCGCGGCGCGCGAGCCCTCCGGGATGCCCCCGAGGTACTTCCCGGTCAGCAGGCCCTGGGCCAGCGGCGCGAAGGAGATGCAGCCCATGCCGGCCTCCTCCAGGGTGTCCAGCAGGCGGTCCTCCTCCGTCCAGCGGTTGATCATGGAGTACGAGGGCTGGTGGATCAGTGGCCGCACGCCCATGCCGCGCAGGATCCGCGCCGCCTCCGCCGTCTGCTCCGCGGTGTAGGAGGAGATGCCGACGTAGAGCGCCTTGCCCTGCTGGACCGCGGACGCCAGGGCGCCCATGGTCTCCTCCAGCGGGGTCTGCGGGTCGAAGCGGTGCGAGTAGAAGATGTCGACGTAGTCGAGGCCCATCCGCTTCAGCGAGGCGTCGAGGGAGCTGAGCAGGTACTTCCGGCTGCCCCACTCGCCGTACGGGCCGGGGTGCATCAGATAGCCGGCCTTGGTGGAGACGATCAGCTCGTCGCGGTACGCGGCGAAGTCCTCGGCGAAGATCTTGCCGAAGTTCAGCTCGGCCGAGCCGGGCGGCGGGCCGTAGTTGTTCGCCAGGTCGAAGTGGGTCACGCCGAGGTCGAAGGCCCGGCGCAGGATCGCCCGCTGGGACTCCAGAGACTTGTCGTCGCCGAAGTTGTGCCAGAGGCCGAGGGAGATCGCGGGAAGCTTGAGGCCGCTGAGGCCGCTGCGGCGGTACTCCATGGAGTCGTACCGCGCGGGCTCTGCCCGATAGGGATTGTTATCAGTCACGTTGTCCTCTCTATCACGGACTTGTGACAGGCCGAGTTGGGTACCGGATCCCCCTGCGCAGTAATGTGGCGGACCGGGGGACGGACCGCATTTCGCACGGGGGCACTGCACGGAGGGGCTCGAAGATCGTGAAGCTGCGCGACCTGGTGTACAGGCTGTACGCACGCCGGGTGGAAGGCCGCCTCGACCACGCCGCGTCGCCCAAGCACATCGGTGTGATCCTGGACGGCAACCGGCGCTGGGCGAAGGCGTCCGGAGGCACCACCGAACAGGGCCACCAGGCCGGGGCCGACAAGATTTCCGAGATGCTGGGCTGGTGCACCGAGACGGACGTCGAGGTCGTCACCCTGTGGATGCTGTCCACGGACAACCTGGACCGGCCGGAGGACGAGCTCCGCCCCCTGCTCAACATCATCGAGAACACCGTCCGGGGCCTCGCCGAGGACGGCCGCTGGCGCGTCCACCACGTCGGCAACCTCGACATCCTGCCCGCGCGGACCCAGAACGTGCTCAAGGAGGCCGAGCAGGCCACGCACGACGTCAAGGGGATACTCGTCAACGTCGCCGTGGGCTACGGCGGCCGACAGGAGATCACCGACGCCGTCCGCTCGCTGCTCCTGGAGCACGCCGCCAAGGGCACCTCCATCGAGGAGCTCGCCGAGATCCTCGACATCGACCACATCGCCGAACACCTCTACACGCGCGGCCAGCCCGACCCGGACCTCGTCATCCGCACCAGCGGCGAGCAGCGCCTGTCCGGGTTCATGCTGTGGCAGAGCGCGCACTCCGAGTACTACTTCTGCGAGGTGTTCTGGCCGGCCTTCCGCAAGGTCGACTTCCTGCGCGCACTGCGCGACTACGCGGCCCGCCACCGCCGCTACGGGACCTGAGGGCGGGGGCGTCTGACGCCCCCTCGACCCCCTCCTCCCTCTCCCGCCCCTCCGGTCACCACCGCAAGCCTTTCACCTGGGGTTCACCGAGCGTCCGTCATATGCCAAGGCATGGCCGAGGCTGTTCGGGGAATATCCCTTCCAGGTCGATGCCCGATCCACGGGTGTCGAGTCTCAGCGGACGGCACGGGGCCGTCCGCCCGGGAGGCCCTTTGCACCAGGACGCACGTGCGGTTCGCACGGACGAAACGGGAGGGCCGGAATTCGGCTCTCGCAGGGGTGCCGATGACCGGTCCGGTCTTCAAGGCCCGACCTCTTACGAGGGGGTACGTCCTTCCGTGGTGACCAGCACTAAGCGCCGCCTGCCCGACAGGCGGACCTACGTCCTCGACACCAGCGTCCTGCTGGCAGACCCCAACGCCATCACCCGCTTCGACGAGCACGAGGTCGTGCTCCCGATCGTGGTGATCACGGAGCTGGAGGCCAAGCGCCACCATCCCGAACTCGGCTACTTCGCCCGCCAGGCCCTGCGCCTGCTGGACGACTACCGGGTCCGCAACGGTCGGCTCGACGCCCCCATCCCGATCGGGGAACTCGGCGGCAGCCTGCGTGTCGAACTCAACCACTCCGACCCCGGCGTCCTGCCAGCGGGCTTCCGGCTGGGGGACAACGACTCGCGGATCCTGGCTGTCGCCCGCAACCTCCAGGCCGAGGGCTACGACGTCACGGTCGTCTCGAAGGATCTCCCGCTGCGCATCAAAGCCTCCTCCGTGGGGCTGCTCGCCGAGGAGTACCGCGCCGAGCTCGCGATCACCGGTGCCGGTTGGACCGGCATGAGCGAGCTCGCCCTCTCCGCGGACCAGATCGACCTCCTCTACTCCGAGGAGCGGCTCTACGTCCCGGAGGCCGCCGAACTGCCCGTGCACACGGGACTGATCCTCCAGTCCGAACGCGGCAAGGCCCTGGGCCGGGTCACCGCCGACGGCAACGTGCGGCTCGTGCGGGGCGACCGCGAGGCCTTCGGGCTGCACGGCCGCAGCGCCGAGCAGCGCGTCGCCCTCGACCTGCTGCTCGACCCCGAGGTCGGCATCATCTCGATGGGCGGCCGGGCCGGCACCGGCAAGTCGGCGCTGGCGCTGTGCGCGGGCCTGGAGGCCGTACTGGAGCGGCGGCAGCACCAGAAGGTGATGGTCTTCCGGCCGCTGTACGCGGTGGGCGGACAGGAGCTGGGCTACCTGCCCGGGGACCAGTCCGAGAAGATGAGCCCCTGGGCGCAGGCGGTCTTCGACACCCTCTCGGCGGTGGCCGGGCGGGAGGTCATCGAGGAGGTGCTGAACCGGGGGATGCTGGAGGTCCTGCCGCTCACCCACATCCGCGGCCGCTCGCTGCACGACGCGTTCGTCATCGTGGACGAGGCGCAGTCCCTGGAGCGCAATGTCCTGCTGACCGTTCTGTCCCGGATCGGGGCGAATTCGCGGGTGGTCCTGACCCACGACGTCGCCCAGCGCGACAACCTCCGGGTCGGCCGGTACGACGGAGTGGTCGCCGTTGTCGAGAAACTGAAGGGGCATCCGCTCTTCGCCCACGTCACGCTGACCCGCTCCGAGCGCTCGCCGATCGCGGCCCTGGTGACGGAGATGCTGGAGAACCTGTAGGAGCGTACGGGGGCGAAAACCCCATAGCGGGACAGTTGGTTGACGCCGCCCGGCAAAGGCCCAGGAGCCTAGCCGGGTGGCGTCATGCTGCACAGCCCTTCGGTGAAACAAGTCGCGACATGCCAGGTGTGACCTTTCCCACGCAACGTGGAATTGCCTTGCGGTGTCGGGGTCCGGCAGAGTCTGTTTTCCGTCAGGCCCCGCATACGGCACAGCTGTATCTCCCATGAGATGCGTGCACCACCACAACTCCACAACCGTTCGCCGTATGCCGCCCGAGCATCACGCGGCAACCCCCGCAGGGGAGTTGCCCACGGGTCCGCGCCTCCCGTGACCGAAGTTCCACGGAGGCCAGCGTCAGGGGCACTCTTGCGCCCGCCCGGTCATCGCGGACGCTGCTGGAAGGACATCGTGTGAGCCGGATCTCGGTCCGGGGGTTCGCAGTGGCGTCGGCCACCGCGGTCACCACCGTGGGCGCAGTCGTGGGCGTCGCCGCAGGCGACCCCTCCGCGAACGACCTGGAGACCACCGCGTCCGGGGCCACCCTCCTGGCCGACATCCCGGTCGGCGAGCAGGCCGAGGTCCAGAGCGGCTCCCTGGCGCAGCAGGCCGACACCATCGCGCAGGGCGCCGACACCGAGGCCCGCCGGTCGGCCGAGGAGGCCGCCCGCCTCCAGGCCGCCGAGGACGCCAAGGCCAAGAAGGCCGAAGCCCAGAAGGCCGCGGACGAGAAGGCGAAGAAGGAGCGCGAGGCGAAGGAAGAGATCGCCAGCCGCTCCGCCACGCGCAGCGCCGACGACTTCACGCCCCAGAGCTCCTACACGGTCGCGCAGGTCAAGGACATCGCCCGGCAGATCGTCCCGGGCGGCCAGTTCCAGTGCTTCTCCAACATCGTCAACCAGGAATCCACCTGGAACTACAAGGCCGTGAACCCGTCTTCGGGCGCCTACGGCCTGGTCCAGGCGCTCCCCGGCTCGAAGATGTCCTCGGTCGGTGCCGACTGGCGCACCAACCCGGCCACCCAGATCGAGTGGGGCCTGAAGTACATGAACGAACGCTACGGCAGCCCCTGCGGCGCCTGGAGCTTCCACCAGGCCAACGGCTGGTACTAGACCCGGCCCGAGCCGCAGCCGCTCGACTCAGGAAAGCCCCGCACCGTTTCGACGGTGCGGGGCTTCCCGCGTGTACGGTCTGTCGAAGTGCGTCCGCAGGTGGGGGGAAGGGAACGAGATGGGGATCAGGGCAGGCTGGCTCGGCCGGCTCGGAAACAGGCTGAGTCGGATGGATGCCCGACTGGCCGCCCGGCGCGCCGTGGTCGAGGCCGAGGCCGGGACCGAGGGCGGGACCGAGGGCGAGGGCCCCGCCCGGACCGCGGCCGCCGGACCGCCGAGCCCGGCGCCCGGCACCTCCGCCGAACACCCGGACCGCCCGGCGCGCCCGGCCGACCCGGCCCCGCCCGCACATCCCGTGCTGCCGGGGCGTCCCGACCCGGCGGCCGTGATCCCCTGGGGCATGCGGGTCGCCGCCGAGGCCAGCTGGCGGCTGCTGCTGCTCGCGGGGATGCTCTGGGTCCTGATGAAGGTGATCAGTGAAGTCCGGCTGGTCGTCCTCGCGTTCGCCGCGGCCATGCTGGTCACCGCGCTGCTCCAGCCCTTCGTGGTCCGGCTGCGCCGGCTCGGGCTGCCGCGCGGTCTCGCCACCGCCGTCACCGCCGTCCTCGGCTTCGTGGTCATCGGCCTGGTCGGCTGGTTCGTGGTCTGGCAGGTCATGGAGAACCTCGACGACCTCTCCGCCCGGGTCCGCGACGGCATCAACGAGCTCAAACTCTGGGCACTGGCCAGTCCGTTCCACGTGACCGAGAAGCAGATCAACGACATCGCGAAGAACCTCAGCGAGACCATCGGCACCAACACCGAGCAGATCACCTCCGCGGGCCTCCAGGGCGTGACCGTCCTCGTCGAGGTGCTCACCGGGATGCTGCTCGCGATGTTCTCGACGTTGTTCCTGCTCTACGACGGCGCGCGCATCTGGAGCTGGGCGTTGGGCCTGGTCCCGGCCGGTGCCCGGCCGGGCGTGGCCGGCGCCGGCCCGCGCGCCTGGCGGACCCTGACGGCGTACGTGCGCGGCACCGTCCTCGTCGCGCTCATCGACGCCATCTTCATCGGCCTGGGCATCTACTTCCTCAACGTGCCGATGGCGGTGCCACTGGCCGTGTTCATCTTCCTGTTCGCCTTCATCCCGCTGGTCGGCGCGGTGGTCTCGGGTGCCCTCGCCGTGGTCGTCGCCCTGGTGACGCAGGGGCCGGTCACCGCCCTGCTGGTGCTGGCCGTGGTGCTGGCGGTGCAGCAGATCGAGGGGCACGTGCTCCAGCCGTTCATCCTCGGCCGGGCGGTGCGGGTGCACCCGCTCGCGGTGGTGCTGGTGGTGGCCGCGGGCGGCATGGTCGCGGGCATCGGCGGGGCGGTGGTCGCCGTTCCGCTCGTCGCCGTCACCAACACCGTGGTCGGCTACCTGAAGGCCTACTCGCGCGACCAGCTCCTGCACGGGGCCGCGCCGATCGGCCCCGGCCCGCACGGGGCGACCGCGTTGGAATGCGCCGCGCGGGAGGCCGGGAATGATCAGCGAGCCTGAGCTGGAGGACGACTGGGACGACGACCGGCCCGCCGTGCCGGCCGCGCCGGCCGGGCAGGACGATGCGGACGCCGCCGTGCGCAGGGCGCGTGCGCCCTGGGTGTGGGCGCTGGGCGGGGCCGTGCTGGCCTCGGCGGTGTGGGCGGCCTTACCGGTGCTGCAGGACCGTTCCTTCGGGGCGCCGCGCGTCGCGTACCGGCACACCGAGGACCTGTGCAAGGAGACCCGGCTCGACACGCTCGTGAAGACCACCGCGCCCGTGATGTCGAACCACCGGGCCCACCGGGAGAGCCCGGCCCTGGACTGGTCCCACTGCGAGTACTTCACGGAGTGGGAGGAGAAGGGCACCTCGTACCAGATGCAGATCATGGTCGAGCTGCACAAGGAGACCGATCCGGCGGCGGAGTTCGGGGTCGCCCCCGGCGTCTTCCGGGAGGTGCTGTCGAACACCGGCGAGGTGGAGCAGGTGGCGGGGCTGGGCGAGCGGGCCCTGATGAGCAGCAAGTCCCCGTACACCTCCGGCCCGAGGCTCCAGGTGCTCGACGGCGGGGCGGTGTTCACGCTGTCCGTCGGGTGGCTCGGGGACATCGACGAGGCGGGCGCCGAGGGTCCGCAGCCCGACGAGGACGCCGTCAAGGCGGCGATGATCGAGGACATGCGGATCCTGATGGCCCGGCTGGGGAAGTAGGGACGGAAAGACAGGGGCGGGGCGGCCGCGGCCGGGCGCCCGGCGCCCCGGCGGCCGGGGGGGGGCTTGAGCGGGCCGGCCCCGGCCGCCCGCGGCGCCCCCGCCCC
>NZ_JBHXTC010000021.1:106487-117841 GCF_042677605.1 Streptomyces sp. NPDC127106
CGGGGGGGGTTTTGTCTGACATAACTGCAGGGCCCCCCCCCCCCCGCCCCCCGCCCCCGCCCCTGTCCTCGTGCGGGCCGTTACTCGGCGAGGACGGCCTCGGCGTCGAGGGTCACCGCGACGGCCTGGATCACCGAAGCGATCTTGAAGGCCTCCTGGATCGTCCCGCGCTCGACACCGGCCTTGCGCAGCACCTGCTCGTGCGAGTCGAGGCACTGGCCACAGCCGTTGATCGCGGAGACCGCGAGCGACCACAGCTCGAAGTCGACCTTCTCCACGCCCGGGTTGCCGATGACGTTCATCCGCAGGCCCGCCCGCAGCGTGCCGTACTCCGGGTCGGAGAGCAGGTGGCGGGTGCGGTAGAAGACGTTGTTCATCGCCATGATCGCGGCGGCCGACTTGGCAGCCGTGTACGCCTCGGGCGACAGGGCCGCCTTCGCCTCGGGCTCCAGCTCACGCAGGACGCGCGGGGAGCGGGCGGCGATCGCGCAGGACAGGACCGTGCCCCACAGCTGCTGCTGCGTCAGGGTGTCCTGGTTGCCGATCACCGAGCCGAGGTTCAGCTTCAGGTCCTTGGCGAAGTCCGGTATGGCGGACTTGAGGGAGTCGAGGGACATCCGTCACTCACCGGCCAGCAGGGCGCCGGCGTCCAGGGTGTCCTCGCCCTTGTTCCAGTTGCAGGGGCACAGCTCGTCCGTCTGCAGGGCGTCGAGGACCCGCAGGACCTCCTTGGGGTTACGGCCGACGGAGCCGGCGGTCACCATCGAGAACTGGATCTCGTTGTTCGGGTCGACGATGAAGACGGCGCGCTGCGCGAAGCCGTCCGCACCCTGCACGCCGCAGGCCTGCATCAGCTCGTGCTTGGAGTCGGCCAGCATCGGGAAGGGCAGGTCACGCAGGTCGGCGTGGTCCTTGCGCCAGGCGTGGTGGACGAACTCGGAGTCGCCGGAGACGCCGAGGATCTGGGCGTCGCGGTCGGCGAACTCGTCGTTCAGCTTGCCGAAGGCGGCGATCTCGGTCGGGCACACGAAGGTGAAGTCCTTCGGCCAGAAGAACACCACGCGCCACTTGCCCTCGTAGGTCTTGTGGTCGATCTGCGCGAACTCCTTGCCGGCTTCCAGCGAGACGCAGGCGGTCAGATCGTACGTGGGGAACTTGTCACCGACAGTGAGCACGTGCTCTCCTTGCGAGAGAAAAGCGCCCTGATTGGGTGCTTTTCGAGGGGTTGGACGTGTCTCACATGCTGGCACAGCCAGCATTGATTGCGGAAATAGCTAGTCTTGTGGTGGGTGATCGGAGGTACCTATCAGTGGCTGTCGGTAATAGGGGAGCGAAGCAGGCGACGCTCGCACAACTGCGCGCGTTCGCCGCCGTCGCCGAACACCTGCACTTCCGGGACGCCGCCGCCGCCATCGGAATGAGCCAGCCCGCGCTCTCCGGCGCCGTCTCCGCCCTGGAGGAGGCCCTCGGTGTGCAGCTGCTGGAGCGCACCACCCGCAAGGTGCTGCTCTCCCCGGCCGGCGAGCGGATCGCCGTCCGGGCCGGGGCCGTCCTGGACGCCATGGGTGCCCTGCTGGAGGAGGCCGAGGCGGTGCGGGCCCCCTTCACCGGGGTCCTGCGGCTCGGGGTGATCCCCACGGTCGCCCCCTACCTGCTGCCGACCGTACTCGGCCTGTTCCACCGCCGCTATCCGGGCATGGACCTCCAGGTGCACGAGGAGCAGACGTCCTCGCTGCTGGAAGGGCTCGCCGCCGGCCGGCTCGACCTGCTCCTGCTCGCCGTGCCGCTCGGTGTCCCCGGCGTCACCGAACTCCCGCTGTTCGACGAGGACTTCGTCCTGCTCGCACCCCGCGAACACCCGCTCGCCGGGCGCCGGGACATCCCGCGCGAGGAACTGCGCGGCTTGCAGCTGCTGTTGCTGGACGAGGGCCACTGCCTGCGCGACCAGGCCCTGGACATCTGCCGGGAGGCCGGGCGCACCGACGGGGC
The DNA here is from genome assembly GCF_042677605.1 of Streptomyces sp. NPDC127106. Lineage (NCBI taxonomy): Bacteria > Bacillati > Actinomycetota > Actinomycetes > Kitasatosporales > Streptomycetaceae > Streptomyces > Streptomyces sp. NPDC127106. The sequence goes on from NZ_JBHXTC010000021.1 coordinate 108,477, forward strand.
CGACGTCACCACCACCGCCGCCGGGCTGTCCACCCTCGTCCAGCTGGTCGCGGGCGGGCTCGGCGTCACCCTGCTGCCGCGCACCGCGCTGCGGCTGGAGACCGCCCGCAACGAGTACCTGGCCACCGGGTACTTCGCCGAGCCCGCGCCCACCCGGCGGATCGCGCTCGCCATGCGGACCGGCACCGCCCGGCAGGAGGAGTTCCGGGCCATCGCGGGCGCGCTGCGCGAGGCCGTACGCCCGCTCCCGGTGTGGCCCGCCGCGTAGGCGGACCACCGGGAACGGGCGCGCGTACGGCGCCGGCCGGCGCGCCGGTCACTCGGTGCGCAGGCCGTCCGGGCGCATCATGCGCAGCAGCGGAGGCAGGCTGAGCAGGGTCACCACGGCGACCACGCCCCCGCCGATGCCGGCCATCGCCGCGACCGAGGCCCAGTCGATCCGGACGGGCACGTTGGTCATCCGCATCAGCACCGCGCCGAGCGCGAGGCCGCCCGCGGTGGCCAGGGCCAGGCCGAGCAGGACCGGCAGGGCCGTCTGCCACAGCACCGACAGGCTCAGCGTCGAGCGCTTGGTGCCGAAGGCGACCAGGGCGGCCAGCAGCTTCCGGCGCTCGCGCAGCTGCTCCAGCTGGGAGACCAGCAGGCTGGTGCCGATCAGGACGAGCACCAGGGTGGCGCCGATGAACAGGCCCCTGCGGATGGAGCCGAACTCCGGGGCCGTCCGGGTCGACTGGAGGGTCATGGCGGTGGCCAGCGGGTCCGCCTTGTAGGCCGCCGTCCGGGCCAGCTCCAGCGCGTCCGGCGTGCCCGGGTCCAGCGTGACGTACACCTGGGCGGAGCCGTAGCGGTGCACCTTCGGGGCGGCGGCCGGGGTGACCAGCAGGCCGCTGCGCAGATGGCCGGCCGGATCCTTGCGGGCCTGCGCCGGGCGGATGGAGGCGGGCACGGTCCAGACGGTGGGCGCCGGGCCGTCGGAGCGGTCGTGGATGTTCCCGGTGAACAGCTTCTCGCCCGGGGTCGCGGTGGCGCTCTCGCCCCGCATGGTGGCGCCGCCCGTCAGGACGAAGGCGTCGCCGTCCCGGCAGGAGGGCAGCTCGGCGACCTCGCCGAGGGCCGCGCACGTACCGATGGTGAGCACGACCGTGTCCGACTCCACGTCCGCGAGGTCGCGGACGCCCGAGGTCGAGGCCAGCGGAACCGTCTTGGCGATGCCCCGGGTGCCGGCCACCGCCTTGCCGAGGGCGTCGACCCGGTCCTCGGTGCCGATGCGGGTGAGGATCGACAGCGAGGCCCGGCTCGGGTCCTGGCCGGTCTCCTCGGAGTAGTCGCGCTCGACGCCCGCGAAGAGCATCTGCAGGGCGATGGCCCCGGCGACCGCGACGGCGATGCCGCCGACCAGCCGGGCGGCGGTGCCGCTCGTGAGCTGCAGCCGGCGCAGGGCCAGCTGCCAGGAGACCGGTCCGGCCCCGCCGAGCAGGCCGACGGTCCGCTCCAGCAGCCAGGGCAGCAGGGCGGTGATGCCGACGAGGAGCAGCACCACGCCGGCGGACACCTGCCACTGGTTGAACCGGCCGGATTCGTTGCCGCGGCCCATCAGCGGGACCAGCAGGCCGAGTCCGGCCGGCGGCAGCAGCAGCCGCCACCAGATGCGGCGCCGGACCGGGGCGGCCGAGCGCACCACGCCCAGCGGCTCGATGACCGCGTTGCGCAGCGCGAACAAGGTCACGAGGACGGCCGCGGCCGGCACGGCGACCGCGACGATCAGGGCCAGCGGCCAGGCCGGGGCGAGGTCCTCGGGGAAGAGGCTGCGGCCCTGGATGCTGACGTACGGGGTGAGCCGGCGGGCCGCCAGGAAGAACCCGGCGCCCAGGAGCAGGCCGGTCAGCGAGCCGGCGAGCGCCTCCCCGGCCGCGATCCGGCGGGTCATCCGGCCGTCCGCGCCGACCAGGCGCAGGGCGGCCAGCCGCTGGTCGCGGCGGTCTCCGCCGAAGCGGACGGCGGCCGCGACGAACACGGCCACCGGCACCAGCAGGGCGGTGAACATGACCAGCACCAGCAGGGCCAGGACCGGGTCGAGGGGCGGGGATTCGAGGGTGTTCTCGAAGGCGGTGATCCGCTGGACGTACGAGCTGTCCGCCTCCTCGGACAGCCGGTCGGTGCCCTTGTAGTAGTAGAGCTCGCCCGGTCCGACGAGGCCGGCGTCGCCGATGACGGCCGTGATCCTCCCGTCGAGGCGCTCGCGCAGCAGCTGGCCCTCGTCGCTCTTGAGCAGCCGGTCGAGGGCGGGGGAGACGGCCAGCTCGCCGGGGCCCGGGTACTTCTCCAGCCCGGGCGCGAGCGGAGCGTCGGGGCCCTCGGGCTGGACCAGGCGCCCGTCCACGTCGTGGGAGCGGTAGGTCATGTTCCCGTGAGCGATCAGCAGGGTGTCCCGTCCCGGCCGGTCGGCGGTGTGGGAGGTGATCGTCTCGCGGGTGTCGCCGCGCGCGTCGCGGGCGGCCATCGCGCCGGGCACGGCGGTGGTGCCCAGCAGCAGGGCGACGCCGAGGCCGACGCCCACGCCGGTCAGGAGGGTGCGCACCCAGCCCTCGCGGCCGCCGGCCACGGCGAAGCGGACGCCCATGGCCAGGTCGCGGGCCCAGGTCCGGAGCATGCTCATACGATCCGCTCCATGTCGCGGGACCTGCCGTCGCGGACCACGATCTCGCGGTCGGAGTACGCGGCCACCCGGGTCTCGTGCGTGACGAGGACGACGGCGGTGTTGGCGGCCCGGGCGGACTCGGTCAGCAGCTGCATCACCAGCTCGCCGCTGAGGGAGTCGAGGGCGCCGGTGGGCTCGTCGGCGAAGATCACCCGCGGGCCGGTGACCAGGGAGCGGGCCACCGCCACGCGCTGGCCCTGGCCGCCGCTGACCTCGCCGGGGCGCTTGCGGGCCAGGTCGTCGACCTGGAGCTGCTCCATCCAGTGCAGGGCGGTCCGCTCGGCCTCCTTGCGCTTGACCCCGTTCAGCCGCAGCGGCAGGGCGACGTTCTCCACGCAGGTCAGCTCGGGCACGAGACGGCCGAACTGGAAGACGAAGCCGAACTCGCCGCGGCGCAGGGCGCTGCGCTCGGTGTCGTTCATGGCGGTCAGCTCGCGGCCCGCGTAGGTGATGGTGCCGGAGTCGGGTACGACGATCCCGGCCAGGCAGTGCAGCAGGGTCGACTTGCCGGAGCCGGAAGGCCCCATGACGGCGACGACCTCGCCGGGGTGGATGGAGAAGTCGGCCCCGTCCAGGGCGTACGTGCTCCCGTACGCCTTGCGGAGGCCGGTGGCGGACAGCAGGGTGCCGGCCGGGGTCATCCGCGGACCTCCTCGGCGAGCTGGGCGAGGCGGGCGGCGGTGAGCTCCAGCCACCGCAGGTCGGCCTCCAGGTGGAACAGGGCGTGGTCGCAGACGAGCTGGTCGGCGAGGTCCCCCTTGCGCTTGCGCTGGGTCAGGACGCGCATGAGCCGCAGGTGTTCGGCGCGCTGGGTGTCCAGCAGCTCGGTGGCGCTGCGGCCGGTGAGGAGGGCGAGGACGACCTTGGTGTAGAGGGTCGACTGGAGGTAGGGCTCGGCCTTCTCGGGCTGCGCGAGCCAGGCGGAGACGTCGGTGACGCCGGCGTCGGTGATCGCGTACCGCTTGCGTTCGGGCCCGCCGCCGGCCTCGATCCCGTCGACCTCGACGAGGCCGTTCTTCAGGAGGCGGGACATGGTCGAGTAGACCTGCCCGTAGGCCAGGGGGCGGTCGTGGCCGAACTTCTCGTCGAAGGCGCGCTTGAGGTCGTAGCCGTGCCGGGGGCCGGCCTCCAGGAGGCCGAGGAGCGTGTGACCGATGGACATGGCGGCGACTATACACGCGATGTATACCTGCCGTGTATACACGCGGTGCAGAGTGGGGCCGCAGGTCCTGCGACGCACCGCCGGCCCGCCCTGCGGCCATTCGTAGGGACTTGGGGGCTGGCGGCGGCGGCTCGGGGCGACGTCCGGGGGCGGCTGGCAGTTTGTGGGTATTGGTCCCGTTTTTCGAAAGGCGCGCCATGCACGCACCTCCCGCGGACACCCCCGCACTCCCACCGCAGCAGTCCGTCACCCCGGCCCGGACGGACGGACGGCCGACACCGGCCGCCCCGCCCGCCGAGCGGTCCGCACCCCCGTGGTGGATGTGGGCCGCGGTCTCGGGGCTCTTCCTCGTCTACGCGACGCTGTCCCTGCGCACCCACGAGCGGCTGCTCTCGCACAGCTTCGACCTGGCGATCTTCGAACAGGCGGTCCGTTCCTACGCGGAGGGGCACCTGCCGGTCTCCGAGGTCAAGGGGCCGGGCTTCCCTCTGCTCGGCGACCACTTCTCCCCGGTGCTGGCCCTGCTGGCCCCGCTGTACTGGATCTGGCCCTCGGCCCGCACCCTGCTGCTGGCGCAGGCCGCCCTCGTCGCGGTGAGCGCGCTGCCGCTGATGCGGTGGGCGCACCGGGCACTGGGCACCGCCGCGGCCGTGGTGATCGGCCTCGCCTACGGGCTCTCCTGGGGCCTCGCGAGCGGGATCGGCTTCGACTTCCACGAATGGGCCTTCGCCGTCCCCCTGCTGGCGTGCTCACTGGCCGCGCTGGGCCAGGGACGGCTGCGGGCCGCCGTGTGGTGGGCGCTGCCGCTGCTGCTGGTCAAGGAGGACATGGGGCTCACCGTGGCCGCGATCGGCCTGCTGGCGGCCTGGCGCGCCGGCAAGGGCGGGCGCCGGCTCGGGATCGCCGCCGCCGTGGCCGGGGTGGTGTGGATGGCCCTCGCGATGCTGGTGGTGCTGCCGGCGCTCAACCCGAGCGGCTCGTACTTCTACGCGGGCTTCCTGGGCGGCGGCGGGGACGGCGCCGGCAGCGGCCTCGGGTCGTTGCTGCACAAGGCCACCATCGGGCTCGTCACACCCGAGACCAAGGTGGCGACGCTGGTGATGCTGCTGGCGCCGACCCTGTTCCTGGCCCTGCGCTCGCCGCTGGTCCTGGTCGCGGCGCCGACCCTGCTGTGGCGGGGGGTCTCCGACTACGCGTCCCACTGGGGGACCGGCTTCCACTACTCCCTCACCCTGATGCCGATCCTCTTCGCGGCCTTCGTCGAGGCCCTGCACCGGCGCGGCACCACCGCGGCGGGACTGCGCCGCTACCTGCTCGGCGCGGCCGGGGTGTGCCTCCTGATGCTGCCGAGCCACGCGCTGGGGCAGCTGCTCCAGCCGCCCTTCTGGAAGACCGACCCCCGGGTCGCGGTCGCGCACCGCGTGATGGACCGGATCCCGGACGGCGCCACCGTCCAGGCATCCGACTACCTCGTGCCGCACCTGGTCCACCGGACCAGCGTCAGCCTGTTCGGCTGGGCCGACAGCCGGCCCGACCCCGAATGGATCGTGCTGGACACCCGGATCGCGGCCGAACTGCGCTGGCCGCTGAACCCCATCGACGAGTCCATCGCCCTCGCCGAAGCCAGGGGCCGCGGCTACCGCACCGTGGCCGAGGAGTCCGGCTTCCTCCTGCTCAGCCGCACCCGCTGACCCCGGGCCGGCTCCTCAGGGGCCCGGGCCCGACCGGGGCCGGCCGCGCGGCGGGATCGGGGCCGCCCCGCCCGGGAGCCGGCCGGTCTCGGCCAGGGCCCGCCGCAGCAGGAACTCGATCTGGGCGTTGGCGCTGCGCAGTTCCTCGCCCGCCCAGCGCGCGAGGGCCTCGTACACCTGCGGGTCGAGCCGCAGCAGCACCTGCTTGCGCGCCTGCCGCCCGGCGCGCGCGGCCCGCCTCGGCTCGGGCTCGCGCTCCGGGTCCTCCGCCCCACCGGAAGGGCTCACTGGTAGAGGGTGCCCGTGTTGACGACGGGCTGGGCCGCGCGGTCCCCGCAGAGGACCACCATCAGGTTGGAGACCATGGCGGCCTTGCGCTCGGGGTCCAGCTCCACGATGTCCTCCTCCTGCAAGCGGGTCAGGGCCAGTTCCACCATGCCGACCGCCCCTTCGACGATCTGCTTGCGGGCCGCCACGACCGCACCCGCCTGCTGGCGCTGGAGCATCGCGGAGGCGATCTCCGGAGCGTACGCGAGATGCGTGAAGCGGGACTCGATGATCTCGACGCCGGCCGCCTCCACCCGGACGGCGAGCTCCAGGGCCAGCTTCTCGGTGATCTCCTCGGCGTTGCCGCGCAGCGACAGGCCGCCCTCGTCGTGGGCGTCGTAGGGGTACTCGATCGCGATGTGCCGGACCGCCGCCTCGGCCTGGGTCTCCACGAACTCGGCGAAGTCCTCCACCTCGAAGGTGGCGCGCGCGGTGTCCGCCACCCGCCACACCACGACCGCGGCCAGCTCGATCGGGTTGCCGTAGGCGTCGTTGACCTTCAGGACGGCCGTCTCGTGGTTGCGCACGCGGGTGGAGATCTTCTCCCGCGAGGTGAACGGATTGACCCAGCGCAGGCCGTCGGTGCGGATGGTCCCGCGGTAGCGGCCGAAGAGCTGCACCACCCGCGCCTCGCCCGGCGCCACCGTGTTCAGCCCGCTCATCGCCAGCAGCGAGAGGATCGCCAGCGCCACCCCTGGAACGATCATGCCGAGGTGCCGGGTCCCGGATTCGCCGCCGGCGCCGAAGACGATCAGCAGGACCCCGGCCGCGGCCCCCAACAGCCCGCCCAGGAGGGCCAGTCCACCGCCCACGCTGCGCGCCGGGAACTCCCGTACGCCCGCCGCAGCACCTGTCGTGTCTGTCATGGCATGCCCCCGTTTCAGTGGGTCCGCTCGATCGGACGCCCTAGCAAAGTGATATCACTTTTCGGGGTCACCGCAACCCTTGGGGGTGTACGTGCGTCGGTTCCGTTGATGTGGGTGCTGATTCTCACGTCCGAATTGAACGGTTTTGTTCATGATTGGCAAATCTTTGCCACAACCCTGCGGTGTTAGCTTTTTCAGCTGACGTCGGGGGGAATTCGAGCGGAGCGGGAGCGATGGGCCGAGCAGAAGCGCGTAAAGCGCAGCAGCAGCGCAGCGCGCGGCGGTCGCCGCGCGGGCGTGCCAGCGGGAAGGGTCAGGCCGGCAAGCGCACCGGCATACGCCGCTTCTTCACCTGGAAGACGATCCTCGGGACGCTCTTCGGGATGATGCTGCTCGGCATGGCCGCGCTCGTCGGCCTGTACTTCTACGTGGACGCGCCGAACCCGAACGCCACGGCGACCGCGCAGAGCAACACCTACAAGTACTCCGACGGCACGGTCATGGCCCGCGTCGGCGAGATGAACCGCGAGATCGTCCCGATCGAGAAGGTCCCGAAGGAGATCCAGACGGCGTTCATCGCCATCGAGAACAAGTCCTTCTACGAGGACCGGGGCGTCGACTTCATGGGCGTGGCCCGCGGCCTCGTCCGCACGGCCACCGGCAAGGGCGCCGCGGGCGGTTCGACGATCACCCAGCAGTACGTCAAGAACTTCTACCTGACGCAGGACCAGACCGCCACGCGCAAGCTCAAGGAGCTGGTGATCTCCCTCAAGGTCGACCAGAAGATGACCAAGGACGAGATCCTCGCGGGCTACCTGAACACCAGCTACTTCGGGCGCGGCGCGTACGGCATCCAGGCCGCCGCGCAGGCCTACTACGGCGTCGACGTCGAGAAGCTGACGCTGGAACAGGGCGCCTACCTCGCCGCCGTCCTCCAGGCCCCCAGCGAATACGACTGGGCCACCGCCAGCCAGAAGGGCAAGGAACTCGTCACCATCCGCTTCAACGGCGTCTTCCAGAACATGGTGGAGATGGGTGCGCTCGACGAGGCCAAGCGCCAGACCCTGAAGTTCCAGGAGCCGAAGCAGCCCAAGCCCGCCCCGGGCCTCGAGGGCCAGAAGGGCTACCTGAAGCAGGCCGCCGACGCCGAACTGCGCCGACAGACCGGCATGACCGCGGCCGAACTCCAGGCGGGCGGCTGGGAGATCCAGCTCAACATCGACCCCAAGAAGCAGGCGGCGCTGGAGAAGGCCGTCCAGGACGAGCTGGAGTCCAAGCTCGACCGCAAGGGCCGGCCCGTCGACGCCGCCGTGCAGGCCGGCGCCACCTCCGTCGACCCCAAGACCGGCGCCATCGTCGCCATGTACGGCGGCACCGGCCTGAACGACCACTGGGCGAGCAACGCCCTGCGCACCGACTTCCAGCCGGGCTCGACGTTCAAGCCGGTCGTGCTGGCCTCCGCCCTGGAGAACGACGAGGTCACCCAGGACAAGAAGCCGATCACACCGAACGCGCTGTACGACGGCACCAGCAAGCGCCAGGTCGTCGGCAGCAAGATCCCGTTCAACCCGCAGAACCAGGACGACAAGGACTACGGCACCCCGCTGATGACGGTGCAGGAGGCCACCAACTTCTCGGTGAACTCCGTGTACGCCCAGATGATCGTCGACGTGGGTCCGCCGGCAGCGAAGAAGACGGCCATCGAGCTCGGCATGAAGGACCGCAACGGCTGGCCCGAGGACAAGCCGGCCATGTCGCTCGGCACCATGAGCGCCAACACCGTCGAAATGGCCGCCGTCTACGCCACCCTCGACAACCACGGCAAGAAGGTCACCCCCTCGATCATCAAGACCGCCGAACACGCCGAGCGCGAGTTCAAGAAGGTCGAGGCCGTCGGCGGCCAGGCCATCAGCCGCGAGACCGCCGACACCGTGACCAAGGTCCTCACCGGCGTCGTCAACGAGGGCTCCGGCAAGGCCGTGCGGAGCTCCGCGTACGAGGCCGCCGGCAAGACCGGTACCACCGAGTCCAACGTGGCCGCCTGGTTCACCGCGTACACGCCCGAACTCGTGACCGTCGTCGCGATGTTCGGTGAGGAGCCGGGAACGGGCAAGCAGACCACCCTGACCGGTACCGCGGGCGGCGGACGCGCCGGCGGCTCCAGCTTCCCGGCGGAGATCTGGAAGGCGTACACGCTGGCCGCGCTCAAGGGCGTGAGCACGGCGAAGTTCGACCTGTCCGAGGCGGACATGGGCCCCGTCCAGACCCCGCCGCGCAGCACCACCCCGTCGGCCTCCGCGAGCACGACCAGCCCGTCGCCGAGCTCCAGCCAGATCTCGCCCAGCCCGGACCCGAGCAAGGTCTCGCCGAACCCGGATCCGAGCAAGAGCAGCGGCAAGCCGGACCCGACCAAGAGCGGTTCGACGAAGCCAGACCCGACCAAGAGCGGCGCGACCCCGCCCATACAGCCTCCGTTCCCCCACCAGAACCAGTAGGCCCCGGCCGTACGGGCCACGAACGAGGACCCCGCCCCCCCCCCCCCCCCGGCCCCGGGCGGCGGGCGCTTAGTTTGGGGGGGGGCGTGCTCGCGGGGGCCCCCGCGCGGGCGGTGGGGGCCCGCG
>NZ_JBHXTC010000021.1:117851-120145 GCF_042677605.1 Streptomyces sp. NPDC127106
GCGACCCCCCCACAATACCATGTCCCCCGCGGGCGCCCGGCACACCCTCGCGCCCCCCCCCCCGCCGACCCTGGGGGGGGGGGGGGCGGGTCCTTTCGTTGCGGGGGCGGCGTCCGCGAGGGCCCTCAGCGGCGGTCGTGGGCCCCCGGCAGCGACAACTCGAACCAGACCACCTTGCCGCTGCTCAGCCGCGTCGCACCCCAGCGGCGGGCCATCCGGTTGACCAGGAACAGGCCCCGGCCGCCCTCGTCGGTCTCCCGGGCCCGGCGCTGCCGCGGCAGCTGCGGGGAGTCGTCGCCGACCTCGCAGCGCAGCACGTCCGTCCGCAGCAGACGCAGGGTCACCGGCCGCTCCGCGTACCGGACGGCATTGGTGACCACCTCACTGACCAGCAGCTCCACCGAGTCCTCGAGCTCCTCCAGGCCCCAGCGGGCCAGCGCCCGGCGGGCGAACCGGCGGGCCCGCCCCGGGGCGGTCTCCTCCGGGTCGAGGAACCAGTACGCCACGTCACTCGGCGCGATCCCGTCGAAGCGGGCCGCGAGCAGCGCGATGTCGTCGTCCCGGTCGCCGGGGCCCAGCATGTCGAGGACGTCGTCGCAGAGGGCCTCCAGCGGCGGCGGATGGTCCAGCCCGGTCAACTGGGCTGTGGTCGCCAGGCGCTCGCGGAGCTGCTCGATGCCGGTCCACACGTCCCGCAGCCGGGACTCCACCAGCCCGTCGGTGTACAGCAGCAGCGTCGCCCCGGCCGGGGCGTCCAGCTCCACGGCCTCGAAGTCGACGCCGCCGACGCCGATGGGCGCGCCCGGGGGCACCCGGAGCACCTCGGCGCGGCCTCCCAGGTGCAGCAGCACGGGCGGCGGGTGGCCGGCGTTGGCGATGGTGATCCGGTGCGAGACCGGGTCGTACACCGCGTACATGCAGGTCGCCATGCGGTCGGAGCCCAGCCGCTGCGCCTGCTCGTCCAGGTGGTGGAGCACCTCGGCGGGCGGCAGGTCCAGCTGGGCCAGGGTCTGCGCGGTGGTCCGCAGCTGACCCATGATGGCGGCGGAAGTCATGGAGTGGCCCATGACGTCGCCGACGACGAGCGCGACCCGGCTGCCGGGCAGGGGTATGGCGTCGTACCAGTCCCCGCCGACCCGGGCCGTCTCGGCCGCCGGCAGGTAGCGGGAGGCCAACCTGACCCCCGTGGGCTGGGGAAGGCTGTGCGGGAGCATGGTGCGCTGCAACTCGTCGGCGATGTACGCCTCGCGGCCGTACAGGACGGCCTTGTCGATGCCGAGCGCGGTGTGCGTGGCCAGCTGGGCGGCGACCAGCAGGTCGTTCTGCTCGAACGCGGGCCGCTCGGGGCTGCGCAGGAACACCGCGGCGCCGATCACCCTGCGCCGCCCGCGCAGCGGCGCGAGGACGGCCCGCCGGCCGCGCGGTACGGGGTGCTCCGCGCCCAGCAGCTCCGGCAGCGCGTCCTGCGCGCCCTCGGAGGACGCGAAGACGGGCCGCACGCCGCGCAGCACCTCGGCGAGCGCACCGCCGGGCAGGATCTCGCACAGTTCGGCGGCGGGCAGGTCGCCCTGCGGGCCGACCATCGGCAACTGGCTGAAATCGAGCTCCCCGGCGCCCCCCGCGGCACCGGCACCCTCGGCTCCGGTCAGGTCGTCGATCGGCCGGAGCCGGTCGGTGCGGCGCAGCCTTAAAACGACCGGGCCGACGGGGCGTTCGTCGCCCACCGGGAGGGGATCGCGCAGGTAGACGAGGATGGCGTCGGAGAACGTCGGCACGGTGGCCCGGCACAGCCCGAGCACGATCTCGTCGAGGTCGATGCCGCGGGCGATGCGGCGCGTGGCGGCGCCGACGAACCGCAGCCGGTCGCCCTCGCGGCGCGCGAGCGCCCCTTCGACGGTACCGGGCGAGGCCACCGCGCCGGCCGCTGCCGCCGCTCCCACGCCCGCTCCCACGCCGGCTTCCGTGCCCTCTGCCTGCGCCGTCGTTGCCGTGTCGTGGTCGTCGGGCGAGCCGGGCGGCGGGGTGCCGTCCGGGTCGGCGGGGTCGACCGGGTCGACCAGGTCGACTGGGTCGAGGCCGGCGCCCGAGCAGGCTCCGGCTCCGGCTCCGGTGGGCGTTCCGCTGGCGGTGGTGTCCGTACCGCCCTCGTCCGCCGCGCGGCGGCGCACCGCGTCCGGTATGGCGTCACCGGCCGCTGCTGCCGCGGCCGTTGGCGGCTGTCCGGCCGCCTGGTCCGCCCCGCGCCCGGAACGGGCCCCCGCGGCGCCGCGGGCGGCCTCGGCGTCCCGGGTACG